>JACPDC010000117.1 GCA_016184235.1 Deltaproteobacteria bacterium
GACGGACCTCGGCGGTTTTTTCTTCATTTTCTCGGACTACGGTTTCTACGCGGCGATACCGCTCGGCTTCGCGGTATTCGCCCCGGAGAGCACTGCGCTTCCGGCTGCCGCATTGCTGGCGTCGTTTCTGATGACCTGTTCGAGTTTCCTGGCGATGGCTGCGCTCGCCGCGCGGCGCGGCATCCACACGGAGAAACGCGGCCGCAAGTCCTTCTTTTACTCCGGCGGCCTCGTGGAAGGCACCGAAACCATTGCGGTGTTCATCGCGATGCTGCTGTGGCCGGAGAGATTTCCACAGATCGCCTGGGTTTTTTCCGGTTTGTGCCTGGTCACCGCGCTACAGCGCGTATTTCTCGCCGGCGCGACGCTGCCGTCAGCCTGACGGCCGGGTCATGATCGACCGATCAGGCGCCGCCGCACGAGTCTGCCCGCGACCAGCAGCAGGGCAATGCCGGCGAGCGAGGCGCTCGCCTGCCATGACAGCGGCTGCCGCCGTGCGATCGCGCCGGCGAGTTCCTTGGCGCCGCGGATCTCGGGGCGCGATACGAGAGACATCGAGGCGTAGCGGGTGACGCCGCTCAGCATGACCACCTCGCGGTTCTGGGCGGCGACCGGGATCATCAGAAAGGCCGACATGGTGGCGAAGTCCGTGTCCCCTGAGATCAGCGCCATGGGGGAGACGGCGCCGGCCGTGCGCACGACCTCGACCTGGAGCCCTTCTTCGCGAAACAGACCGGCCTCGTTCGCCAGGAAGGGCAGGGAGTGCGTCACCGCGCGCGCCGCGTAGCCGATGCGGACGCGCACCTTCTCCGGCTTGCCCTGCGCGCTTGTCGGGATTGGAATAATCAGGAGGATCAGAAAAAGCCAGCCGATTTGTCTTTTCATGCTCGCACCTCCGGTTTCAACTCAAAACTCGAAACTCGAGACTCGAAACTAACCCGGCGGGTACGCCAGCGACGCTCCGGGTCCGAGGGGAATACCGAGCAGCAGCCAGAGCGCCAGGAGCGCGGTCCAGCCGACGGCGAAGGCGACGGAGTAGGGGAGCATCATGGAGAGGAGAGTGCCGAGACCGATCTTGGGATCGTATTTCTGCGCGAAGGCGATGATGAGCGGCATGTAAGGCATCAGCGGGGTGACGATGTTGGTGAAGGAATCGCCGATGCGGTAGGCGGCCTGGGTGAGCTCCGGCGAATAGCCCATGATCATCAGCATGGGCACGAAGACCGGCCCCATGACCGCCCACTTGGCCGAGGCGCTGGCGAGGAAAAGATCGATCAAAGCGCAGACGAAGATAAAAAGCAGGATCAGCGGGATGCCTGAGAGGCCTGTTGCCTTGAGGAACTCGGCGCCGCTCACCGCCATAATCAGCCCGAGATTGGACCAGCCGAAATAGGCGACGAATTGACTCGCGGCAAAGGCCAGCGCGATGTAGCTCCCCATCGCGCCCATCGTCTCTTCGATCATCCTGCCCGCGTCGCGATCGCCTCTGATCGTTCCCGCCGCCAGACCATAGGCTATGCCGGGGAGAAGAAAGCCGATGGCCATGAGCAGGACCATCCCTTGAAAAAAAGGCTCCAGGCCTCCCTTGGCGTCGCGCAAGAGCCCGTTCGCCGGGAGCGTCAGCAGAATGAGGATGAGAGTCTCGCCGACTATCGTGAGGCCGGCCGCCAGGAGCCCGCGCTTCTCTTCACGCCGAAGTCTGTCAAGGGATTGCCGCGCCGCTCCGGCGTAGACGCCGAGTCTCGGCTCGGTAATCTTCACCGTCACCCACGCGCCGATCAAGGTAAGTAAAAAAGTAGACGCGATCATGAAATAGTAATTCGCGGTCACCGGGACCGTGTAATTCGGGTCGTAGAGCCGGGCCGCCTCCTGCGTGAGTCCGGCGAGCAACGGATCTAAAGCGGTGAGGAAGATATTGGCGCTGAATCCTCCCGAGACCCCGGCGAATGCCGCGGCCAGTCCTACGATGGGGTGGCGGCCGATGCCGGCAAAGAGCACCGCGCCCAACGGCACCAGAATCACGTAGCCCGCGTCCACCGCCAGGCTCGCGTTGATGCCGGCGAAGACCAGGGCCGCGGTCATGAGCCAGGAGGGGACTCCCGCCACCAGCGCCTTGAGCGCCGCCGAGAACAGGCCGCTCCGCTCGGCCACGCCGACTCCGATCATCGCCACCAGGACGGTTCCCAGGGGGGCGAAGCCGGTGAAATTCGCCACCGCTTTGGTGATGACGTTTTGAATTCCCTGCCGGTCGAGGAGATTGACGACGGCTATGGTTTTGCCGGTCACCGGATGGATGACGGAGAGCGCGAAGGATGAAGCCAGCCAGGATGCAGCCAGGGCGCCCAAGGAGAGCAGGAGAAAAAGGGTGATCGGATGCGGCAGCTTGTTGCCCCAGCGCTCTATGAGATCGAGCGCCTTGAGGATCAGGCCTCTTTTTCTCTCTTGAGCAGCCATTTGCGGTTCGGACTACTGCGTTAGCTTGGTGATGTCAAGGGCGGATGGCTCTCAGCCTTCAGCGGCCGGCCATCAGGTTTTAGCTGAAAGCTGCGCGGCCGCTATGGTCGGCCGTTTTGAGTTTCAGCCACCTGTTTTTCGATCTCTTGCTTGAGGCGCTGAAGGCGCGGGCTCAGCTCTACGGGATAATTTGCCGGATCTTGAATGCTCTTGATCCCTTCGTCGAGGCGGCTGAATTCATCCAGAAAGCTCTCGCGGATATCTTTCAGGCTCGGGGAGGGCGCCGTTCTCTTTCCTTCTTCCATGACCTTTTGAAGCAAAGGTTCGGCGCCGGAAAGCTCCTCGTGCCTCAGGGCGATGACGTCCTTGAGCGGCCGGCGCCGCCCGTCGGCGAAGCGAAAGATCTGTTTCTTTCCAGGGGAGGAGACCTTTCCGGTGCTGAGCTTCAACACCGGCCGGCCGTTGTACTCGACCAGCTTATAGGCCATGTCGAACCATGGGGCGTCCGCCGACACGCCCATTCTGGTGCCCACGCCGTAGCTGTCATACGGCGCGCCGGCCTCCGCCAGCGCGGCCAGATCGTACTCGTCCAGGCCGCCGCTGCCGATGATCTTGACGTCCCTGAGACCCGCCTCATCGAAGATGCGGCGCACCTCTTTGGCCAGGGAGGCCAGCTCTCCGCTGTCGATGCGCACGCCGCGCAGGCGCTGGCCCCGCGCGGCCATTTCCCGCGCCACCTCCACGGCCTTGCGCGCGCCCGCTACCGTATCGTAGGTGTCGATCAGCAGGGTCGAGTTGTCGGGAAAGCTCCTAACGAAGCTGCGAAAGGAGTCGATCTCGCGCTCGAAGGTGGTGACAAAGGAGTGGGCCATGGTGCCGACGATGGGAATACCGTATCGCTGGCCGGCGGCCACGTTGCTGGTGCCGCTGAATCCGGCCAGGTAGCTGGAGCGGGCGACCTTCATGCCGGCGTCAATCCCGTGCGTGCGGCGCAGGGAGAAGTCCACGACCGCCCGGCCGGCCGCGGCATGGACGCAGCGCGCGGCCTTGGTGGCGATGAGCGCCTGGAGATTGATCTGGTTGATCACGAAGGTCTCGACGATCTGGGCCTCGATAACGGGGGCGGTAAGCTCGACAATCGGCTCATCCTTGAAGAACAGCCTCCCCTCGGGTATGGCCCAGACCTCGCCCGTGAAGCGCAGCCCTTTAAGGGAGTCGAGGAAGTCCGCGGCGAACATCCGGGTGGAATGGAGGTAATCGATAGCTGGCCGGTCGAAGGAAAATCCTTGCAGGTAGTCCAGGACATCCTCCAGACCGGCGGAGACGAAATAACCGCGGTTGGGCGGGTAGGAGCGGATGAACAGGCTGAAAGTCGCGGTTTCGGACTTTCCGCTCTGCCAGTAGCTCTGCGCCATGGTGAGCTGGTAGAGATCGGTCAGCAGGGCCAGGCTGTCAGCGTGCTTCAAGAGGGCTCCTTCCCGTACGGAAATGATCGGCGCCAGTTTAGTGTAAAAATAACACTAAGTAAAGAGAGGAATGATTCCCATATCGGGGGCGTCCCGCGCCGGATAAAACGCTTCCAGCTATTGCTTTCCAGGAATTCTTTTGCTATTGGCATTGGTTGGGAGGCAGCTTCGATGTTCAAGGATAAGATTGAGCTTAAAGACTTCGGAAAGACGGATCCGGAGTACCAGGATCTTTTAAAACGCGTCCTCGCCATCCAGGCCGATTGCGAGATCGGCGGCCCGAATCTCTATGTGAAAGACATGCTTCCCTCGGCCCCGACGAAGGTGGACCAGCTTGTCGTTGCGCGAACAGCCGCCGAGGAAATCGATCATTATCGCAAGATGGCGCGGCTGGCCGGCGACCTCGGCGTCGATGTTTCGTACGTCCTCAGCTGGCCCAACGAGAAGCGCTATGTCGAGGCCTTCCGCGGAAAGATCACGACCTGGGAGCACTACGCGGTTTTCGGGTTTCTGATCGACCGCATCGGCCGGTATCAGCTCGAGGAATTCATCGATTGCACCTATCTCCCGCTGGATCGCGTCGTGAAGGACAGCCAGGTGATGCGGGAAGAAGAGGGGCATATCGATTTCGGCACGAACAAGACGGCCGAGTACGCGGCTAAAGGCGGCGAGCACAAGGAAAGGATCCAGAAGGCCGTCGACTATTGGTATGTCAAAGGGCTCGACATGTTCGGTAAATCGGAATCCGGACGCTCCGAGCGATATCGCTATTGGGGCCTCAAGCGCCGGACCAACCGGGAGGCCAGGCAGCAGTATATCAATGAAGTGAATCCGTTGATTGAGAAAATGGGCCTCCGAGTTCCCGATCCCCTGAAGGGCCGTCTCTACCTGTAGATAGATAGACCGAGATTGGAGAATGGACATGCCCCAAGCACAGAACACCGAGGCGCTGGACGAGCACTTGAAGGCGGTGATTCAGGCGTTGCATGGCGCGGTGAGCCGGGCCATGCCGCACGTCAAGGACGACCCCAAGCTCGTGGACAATGCGATTCGAGACTGCAAAGAGATTCTGGACGTCGTCATAGAGGGGAACGTCTCGGAGTGGCTTCATTAGAATAGTCCGATCCGTTTTGCTCCGCCCTTTCAAAGCTGAAGACTTCTTTCGATGAACATCATCGTTTGCGCCAAAGTTATCCCGGCCAGCTCGGTTACCATAGAGATAGATTCCGCGACCAGGCGCATGGTGCGCAAGGGTGTGCCGCATGAGCTTGACCCCGCGGCCGCCTGCGCCCTCGAGGAAGGGCTGCGCCTGATGGAGAAGAATGGCGGCGCGGTGACCGTGGTGACCATGGGGATCGGCGACGCCACGATCGGCATTCGCAACGCGCTGGCGATGGGAGCGACCAGCGCCATCCACATTTTAGACGACGCCGTGGCCGGCTCGGACACCCTGGGCACCGCCAAGGTCCTCGCGGCGGCGATCAGGAAAGAGTCGTTCGACCTGGTCCTTTGCGCCGCTGAGAGCAGCGACAGTTACGCCGGCATCGTCCCCGGGCAGGTGGCGCGATTGCTGGGCTTGCCACCCTTGACCTTCGCGAAGGAGATCGCCGTCGACGGCAAGAAAATCACCATCAAGCGGCAGGGCGAAAGCGGCTACGATGTCGTCGAAGCCGAGCTGCCGGCCCTGGTTACCGTAACCAGCGGCATCAACGAGCCCCGTTATCCCCAGCTCAAGGGGATCATGGCGGCCAAGAAAAAAGAGATCAAAAACTATACCGCCGCCGCCCTGGGTCTGCAAGATCGTCACCGACGAGGGAGAGGGCGGAAAGCAGATCGCGGATTTCCTGGCGGAGATGAAGATCATTTAGACGGTGAACAAATAGTTACTCGTTAATAGTTATTGGTTAATCATGAAAACCTAACGGAGGGGATGGGACCAATAACTAATAACTAATAACCAGTAACGAAGAGATATGGCTGATTTAATCTGGGTCTACGCAGAGGTGGTCGAGGATAAGATCACCCCGACCACGCTGGAACTGCTTTCCAAGGCGGCGGAGCTGGGAACGGCGGAGGCCGTCCTGCTCGGGCCCGCGCCGGATGACGCCGTCCAGACCCTCGCCGATCACGGGGCGGGCAAAGTCTACCGCTCGGCGGATCCGGTTTTTCGCGATTACCTGACGATCCCTGCGGTCGAGACGCTCGCGGCATTGATCAAAAAACACCAGCCTGCCCTGATGCTCTTTGCCTCCAGCTACGCCGGCAGGGATGTGGCCGGCGCGCTGAGCGCGCTGCTGGATTCGGGCGTGATCACGGATGTCGGCGACTTCGCACTGAAAGACGGCTCGGTCGAGGCCACGATCCCGGCCCTGGGCGGGAGCTACCAGAATACCAGCACGCTCGCCGTCGCGGGGACGAAGATTCTGCTGGTGCGGGCAAAATCGTTTGAGGCGAAGCCGCGCAGCCAATCCGCTTCAGTGGAAGAGGTGACGCCGCCTGCCGATCCTGCCGTGCGCAAGGTCCATGTCACCGAAAGGGTCACGGTGCGGCGCGAAGGTCCGCAGCTCGAGGGCGCCAACGTGGTCGTGGCGGGCGGGCGCGGCCTCAAATCATCGGAGCACTTCGACATGCTGAGGCAGCTGGCGGAGCTTCTCGGCGGCGCCGTCGGCGCGACGCGCGCTGTGGTGGATGCGGGGTGGGTCCCCTATTCGCTCCAGGTGGGTCAGACCGGAAAGACGGTGAAGCCGAATCTTTACATCGCCTGCGGCATCTCCGGGGCGGTGCAGCATCTGGCCGGGATGAAAAGCTCAAAAACGATTATTGCCGTCAACAAGGATCCCGAGGCGCCGATTTTCCAGTTCTCCGACCTGGGCGTCGTCGG
>JACPDC010000118.1 GCA_016184235.1 Deltaproteobacteria bacterium
AGAACCGGGCCAATCTGGAGCGCTTCATGGAATACTCACTGGATCAGGGGTTGATGGAAAAACAACTGGCAGTGGAAGAACTCTTCGCTCCAACGACCCGCGATACTTGACTTAAGATGGCGCGTATCGTTCGCTGCCCCATATGCCGAGCCGAAGTTTCGTGGGAGGGAAACCCGCACCGTCCTTTTTGTTCCGAGCGCTGTCGCCTCATCGATCTGGGGGCTTGGAGTGAAGGTCGATACCGTATTCCCGGAGAGAAGGCGGAGCAGGACCCTAAGAAAGAAAACGACAGCGACGATGAGGAATCTCCCTAGATAGGCCTTCTCCGGTGGCTATTCATTCTACTGCCGTGATTGATCCCGGCGCGGAAATTCACGCGGATGTCGATATCGGCCCCTATGTGGTGGTGGACGGGCCGGTGAAGATCGGTCGTGGGACCCGGATTATGGCCCACGCCTACCTTACGGGATGGACTGAAATAGGGGAGGACAACGAGATCCATCCGGGGGCCGCCCTTGGGGACGCCCCACAGGACAGGGCCTATCGCGGCGAAGAAAGCTACCTCAGAATCGGCGACCGCAATATCTTCCGCGAGCATGTGCAAGTCCATCGGGGCACCACGCAGGGATCGTCAACGGTGATCGGCAGCGATAATTTTTTGATGGCGGGCTCCCATGTGGCCCACAACTGCAGGCTGGGCCATCATGTCGTGCTTGCCAACGGCGCCCTGCTCGGCGGCTACGTAGAGGTGGGGGATCACGCCTTCATATCGGGCCATTGCGTGGTGCATCAATTCGTCCGTGTCGGGGAGCTCTCCTTGATGCGCGGGCTGAGCGGCGCGAGCCGGGATGTTCCTCCTTACTCCATCGTCGACTGGCAGCACAGGGTGCGGGGGGTCAACAGCGTCGGGCTCAAGCGGGCCGGTTTTGACGAGCACAGGGTTCGGGAGATCAAAGAGGCCTTTCGCGTCCTGTTCCGCAAGGGAAGAAATCTCTCCCTGGCGGTCAAGGAGATCGAGGCCAAAGAAACAAACTCGGCAGACGTACGTACTCTGCTGGAGTTCGTGAAATCTTCGAAGCGGGGGGTCTGCGTCGGCGCTTAACGCGCCGCAGCAGCCTGCTGGGTTTGCTGGGGCTCGGCAGCCGGGGCAGGGCCGACAAATATGAGAGGCTCCTCACCCTTCAGGTGGCTCGGGGTCACCACATAATTGCCCCGAACGGCCGGATTGATGATGTTGTTGGCGACATCGACGTTGCCGGCGCTCAGTACGAACCCCATTCCACCGGTCAGTAGCCCGAGCCCCGCATAGGTGAGTTTGAAAGGACTGTAAAAGAGGCTCGACAGCACGGAGCCGACACCGTACCCGAAATCCTCTGCAGTGGTGGAGGGCTCGCCGGCCTGCGTGGTAGATCCCTGCTCTTGCGGCAGCTCTTGGGCGGCTGCCGGAAGAGGAGCTAGACCCACGGAGAGAGCTAATACCAAAGCTAGAATTTGATAGTGTTGGTTTTTCATGCAGTTAAGATAGCATAGTTTGTTTTACCGGTCAAAACCTTATTTTTGAGGTAACCAAGGCGGGGATTTTCCGCACGGTTTCCCGGACCAACCCCGGCAGGGCTCAAAGCGCAACAGCTTCCTGATGCCTGGGCTCTTCGTGTGGGCGAATAGAAAGAACCGGACAGCTGGCGTGCTGCACTACCTTTTCGGTGACGCTGCCGATGAGCACATGGGAGAGTCCGGTTCTTCCGTGAGTAGACATGATGATCAGATCCGCGCCCTCGGTCGCGGCCTTCTCAACAATTCTTTTATAGGGCACGCCAACCTGCACCTCCTGGCGGATGGTTACCCGGGGAGGGAGATCGGCGAAATTCTTGGAGACAAACTCCTCCAGGAGTTTATGACGTTCCTTGAGCACCAACGCGGCCAGTGATTCGGTATAAAAAGCTTCGTCGTGCACATGGACCTCTGTGTAGCCGATCACGTGAAGAACGACGACTTCCCCGCCTTGGGCCGCGGCCATCTCCAGGGCGGCGCGCACTCCTACTTTGGACAGCTCCGAAAGATCGGTCGGGGCAAGAATCTTTTTTTTCTGCTCCACAGCGCCCTCCTATACGGCTCTCTCGAACCTCTCTCTCAGGTCCTGACATTCGAGGCAGAACTCGGTCTCGGGGGAGACCTCCAACCGCGCCGGCTCTATCGGCCGGTGACAGCCCAAACATAACCCGTAGCTTCCCGACAACACTCGACGCTGCGCCATCTCGATGCGCCCGAGCTCCGTTAAATATCCCTCGTTGAGCCGGTCCAAGAGTCGGATCTCGTTTTCATCCGCCGCCTGATCCACCCAATCTAAATGCCTTTTCCCCGTGACCTCCTGGCTCTCCTTTTCGAGATGCCTGATGGCGGCGAGAATCTGCTCTCTTCGTTTCAGCAGCTTGTCCCGGTAATGCCTTAGGCTGGTATTATCCATGGCCCGCGCTCTTTCTCCGCCCCGCCAATCTCGCACATGGTATCTGTGCCGTTTTTTACGTTCAGCAAAAATTGTGCCGCCGAACCGCGGGCTAAAGTCTGGACAATCGCTTTGATCTTCAGGGATATAGAGGAGTGGATTTTGCAGCCTTGGGAGTTTTGCTCGCCTTCCTTCCCACTTTTGGGAAGAAGCAGCGGTCTCGCTGGTTTTTATAGGCATCCGCTCTGCAATTTCATGTCATTCCGCCTATGGCATGCGCTTTGCTCCCTCTGATAGCACAGCAAAGGCAACCAAGGAGGTCCATCATGGGGAAAAGGAGAGGAGAAAAGAAAATCCAACCACGGCTCAGGAAGAGAAAAACCCGCTGGATCGTCGCTGTAGCCGTGCTCTCGGCGGTAGGCTGGTTTGCGTGGAAGGAAGTGGGCACAAAGGATGCGAGTCGGTTGTCTAGCGGAGATCCGGCCGCTTCGGCCAGCTACGTGAGGCGGGAAACCGGGAGCCCTCTTTCTCCCGCTCTCTTTGTCGGGAAGACGGCTGTGGCCTATCAGGTGGCTCAGGAGATTCCAAGCGTGCTCGATCAACTCTATTGCTACTGCGAGTGTGATCGGCACATGGGTCACGCGACTCTTCTTTCCTGTTTCGTCGACAGCCACGCGGCGACCTGAGAGAACTTCTGCCAGAACGAGGCGCTGGATGCGTCTCAAATGATCAAGCAAGGCTATTCCGCGGCGCAGGTTCGCCAGCGTATCGACGCGAAATATAGCCGGATGTAAAGGGGGAATGAGCTGGACGTTGAAGTGCCGGTTTCTTGCCGCGATTGTTTTTTGGTCGATTCTATTTTTGCCTGTCGGCGCCAAGTCAGTCTTTGCCCATGGGGAGCATGGCGACGCCGCCCCCAATGAAGGCGGCATCAGCCTGGTTGCGTTTGATGGCTTTCAGGTAGAGCTCCTCACCTCTCCACGTCCGCCGCAGGCAGGAGATAAAAACAAGATCGTCGTCAAAATCGTGCGTAACGGCTCCTTGGAGCCTGTCCGCAACGGCAAGGTGATGGTCGGGGTCTCTCCCGCCAGATTTTCCAATCATCCCGCTTGGCATAAGGATTCTTCGGCGCCACCTACCCTGGATGCGGAGCCTTTTTTGTCGCCGGCTTCGGAGGCCGTGTGGGCGGGCAATTACACGCTTGAACGGCGGTTGGAGGAGCGCGGGGCCCATCTGGTGCGGGTCGCGCTCGTGGAGCTGGAAGGGAAGAGCTTCGATCCCCCGGCCCTTCTCGATTTCTATCTGAATGTCGCCCCTGCTCCCGGCCTGACCTCTGGGGTGATTCTCCTTTTCCTTCTTGCCGCGGCTGTTGCTCTCGGCGGAGTCTCCTGGGTCCTTTTGCGCTCCCGCCCGGCTGTGGATCCGGAAGCGCCCATGGACCTTCTTGAGATCCGTTGGCTGGACCGGTTTGTTCGTTGGAGAGGATTTCAGCCCTCGCTTCAATTACCCTTCCTGGCTCTCACCGCTCTCCTCGTGTTCTTGGGCCTCTTCGATATTCGCGATGGGGCCAAGAACCTTGCCACCAAGCTGACCTGGATCCTCTGGTGGCCCGGAATCATCTTCACCTTTATTCTGGTCGGCCGTCTGTGGTGCGTGATGTGCCCCTTCGGGACCTTAAACGAAGCGGCGGCGAAGGCGGCGCGATCGGCAAGGATCTTTCCGAAGGCGCTCAGAAATCTGTGGCTGGCGACCTTTTTGTTCGTTGTTCTTACCTGGGCGGATGAGCAGCTCGGCATCATCCGCTCTCCGCAGATGACGGCTTGGCTGATCCTGTTTTTCTCTCTGCTCGCGATCGCCACCGGCCTCTTCTTCCAGCGGCGCAGCTTCTGCCGCTATCTCTGTCCCATCACCGGGCTCCAAGGACTCTATTCCATGGTCTCTCCCGTGGCGCTGCGCGCGCGGGATCTCAGCCGGTGCCAGAAGGACTGCCATCAAGACTGCTATCGGGGAAACCAGAGCGGCACGGGATGTCCGATGTTCGAGTTCCCCATGACCATGGATCGAAACACCTACTGCAATTTGTGCTTCGAATGCGTCAAGGCCTGCCCGCCGGGGAACCTGGCGCTCAACATCGGCGCCTTCGGAAAGGATCTCTGGTCTTCACGCAGGCGGTGGTTGGATGAATCGTACTTGGCCGTTGTCCTGGTGGGGATCACGACGGTAGTTACGGCTCAAATGCTCACCGATTGGAGCGGCTGGATCTCCCGGCTCTCGCGGCTCATTCCCGATTCGGTGCGAACCCTGATGAAGCCCGTAACCTACCTGGCCTTGACGGAGTCCGCGATCTTCTTTTTCGCGTCTCTAGTTCTTTTTCCTCTAGCTCTGCTCGGAACCGCGTGGGTTGGTCACCGGATCGCCTCGGAACCGGAAAACGGGATAGGAAAAATCTTTATCCGTCTGGGGTACATGTTTGTGCCGGTGGGATTGGCCATGCATCTGGCGCACAACCTGCAGCACCTTCTGGGGGAAGGGCCGGGGATCGTTCCCGCGCTTCAGCGGGCCGTCAACCGTTATACCCCCTTTTACGCCGGCGCGGCTGATTGGAACGTCGCGCCGCTGGTCTCGCCAGAGGTTATCTATTGGCTGGAGATGCTTCTCGTTCTGGGAGGGTTCGTCTTTTCTATAGGCGTCGGCTACCGGCTGGCCACCACCCTATTCGAAAGGCGGGAGATAGCGGGAAAAGGTTTTGTGCCTTTCATCGCGCTCTCGTTTCTGTTTACCCTGCTCAACCTTTATCTGCTGAATCAGCCTATGGGGATGCGCCATTCCCCCTAGCAGACCGCTGAAAAAGGCCCACCTGCCGTCAGCCGGCCCGAAACGCTCTCTCAGTTCCGATGCGATAGACCTCTGCTACGCTCAACGGAAGATACGCTTAATGCTCCTCGACTGACGCATCGGCCCTTCGATAGCCCCCCGGGCCGGCGGTTATGATAGTGGCGCTCGACCGCCCGGGACTTCGTCCCGCTCCGAGCGGGGTCGCTCCAACGTACTACTCAAGTACGCCTCTGCTCGTCGGTCCATCGCGCGCCTTGCATCTGGGACCTTTTTGACCGGCCTGAAGATAGGTTCTTCTAAGCGGCGATCGACTTCTGGACTGCGGCCTGCTCCTTTGCGGGACGAATGGAGAGAACCGGGCAGGGCGCGCGCCGCACCACCTTTTCGGTCACGCTGCCCAGAGCGACCTGGTACTTTTCCAGGACCGAAGCAGGCGCGCTGAGGCTGGCATCGCCGATTATCCTATCCTTCATCCTTTCGCCGTAGCGCATAAGCTCTTCAGAGCTTACCACGTTGTAGACTGTCACTTCGGCTCCGACCGCCTTGGCCAGATTCAGGGCGTAGCGCACCCCGGCCTCGGAGAGTTCCGAAAGGTCCGTGGGCGCGAGAATCTTTGTGATCTTTTCCATAAAAGTCTCCTTCTGTTTGTTGGGTTTCAGGGTCTCACTTGAAAGGGAACGCATAAAGCGTGCCAGGATGGAAAATGGGCTAAATGGGCCATTAGCCAAAGAAGGATAGGCGTCACCCTTCATCAGTTCTTTCCAAGTTCTAAGATTTTTCTTCGCCGGCTTCTCAAATGTGGGAATAAAATTCGAGCTATCCCTACGTATTGACAAGGAAAAATTGCTGGCATAAGCCTTGCTAATTACGGCTGTAGAATGATTAGCTCTGCAAAAATAATATTCCGGCTCGCCTCAGGTTTCCTGCTTTTCGCTCTATTTCCCGCTGCAGCTTTTTCCTACGAAGAGGTGGAGGTGAAGGGGGGCGGAAAGGTCGGCGGCTTTGTGCGTTATGACGGGAAGGCGGGGAAGGCGGACTATTTGCAGGTGACGAAAAACCGGGAGGTGTGCGGCAAAGTCGCGGATGAGAGCCTGGTGGTGGGAGTGGGCCAGGGGTTGAGATATGCGGTGGTGACGTTGGAAGGAATTGGCAAGGGCAAAGCGGTGGAGCGCGAGGCGGTGCATGAGTTAGACAACGTGAAGTGCCGGTTTGTGCCGCACGTGCAGACGGCGAGCGTGGGGCAGTTTTTGTTGGTGAAGAACACTGATCCGATATTACACACGGCGCACGCGTATACGCCGGAGGGACAGCCGCATTTCAATGTCGGGTTGTATCCCGGGCGGGCGAGCCGCAAGCCGCTGGCGAAGGCAGGGGTATTCAAGATCCTTTGCGAGGTGCATCCGTGGATGAGCGCGTACGTGGTGGTGAGCGAGCATCCCTATCATGCGGTGACCGACGCCTATGGGGAGTATCAGCTGACAGACGTGCCGGCCGGGAGGTATCGGCTGAGGGTATGGCACGAAAAGCTCGGGGTTAAGGAGCAAGAAATAGAGGTGAAGACGGGAGCGGTGACGAAAGCGGATTTCGTCGTTTCGCCGCGCCAGGGGGTGAAGAGATGAGCCGCCATTGGAAGCGGGGTATTTTCCTGGTCGCGGTTTTGCTTCCCGCGGTGGTATTGGCCGCGGAGCCGGCAAAGATTGGGACAGTCAAAGGGGTGATTAGCGTAGCAGGCAGGCCGACCGGGGATGCGGTGGTCTCGGTGGAGGGAATATCTCAGGAACATCTCAGATCTCAGATCTCAAATCTCAAATCAAAAAAAACCCAGAAGGCGCTGATCGATCAGCGCGACATGAAATTCGTGCCGAGGGTTTTGCCGGTTCTGGCCGGCACGGCGGTGGAGTTTCCGAACAACGATAAGACCTTTCACAATGTGTATTCGAGCTCGGAGGCGAAGAAGTTTGATTTAGGGTTGTATGCGCCGGGCAAGAGCAGGAGTGCGAGGTTTGAAAAGGCCGGGGTGGTCAAGATTCTGTGCAATGTGCATCCGAGCATGGAGGCATACGTAGTGGTGAAAAACCATCCGTATTACGGCGCGACGGACTCGCGGGGCAATTACAGCGTGACCGGGGCGCCGTTGGGGAAGTATCGGTTGGAGGTTTGGCATCCGGACTTCGGCACGAAGGTGCTGCCCTTTGAGCTGGTCAGAGATGGCGAAGTGCTGGCATTGGACGTGGAGATGAAGACTCAGAGATGAGACTCCGGGAGATGATGGAGTGAAGCGGGTCGCCAGAGCGTCCGACTGGCAGCGGGGGGAAGGGAGGATCGAGTGAAAGAAAACAAGGCCGACATTATAGGGGAGGCGGGGCTCGCAGATCTTTTGCTTCCGGAGGAGGATTCGAGTTTTGATTTCTTCGCAGGGGAAAGAGGTTTCTATACCATCGCCAGTCTCGCCTTGGGGAAAATTCTCAGGACGGCCCCTTTGCGGCAAGACGCGCAGCATCCCAAGGAACCGTTCGGTAGGCATGCGCCCTCTCACTAGGACGCCTGGAGCGACCGAAAGAAACGAGGAGATCTAAGGTGAACAGTCACAGAAGAGAAAATGGGGCGGTGCTGACCACGCGCGAGAAAAAGGTCCTCGAGCTGGTGGGCGAGGCCAGCACCAATAAAGAGATCGCCGCGGCTCTGGGAATCAGTCCCGCGACCGTGAAGCGGCACATAGAGAACATTTTAAGAAAGCTGTGCCTGAAAAATCGCATCGAGGCTGCGCTCTATGCCGTGGGGCCGGACTCCTGTCCTCTGGCGATCAGGCCGGCCAATTGTCCTCTCGGCTTAAAGGCGGTGCCGCAAAGAGAGCTGGCCGCGTGATATGAAAGCTCGGCGG
>JACPDC010000119.1 GCA_016184235.1 Deltaproteobacteria bacterium
TGGCTGCCCGAGTGTATCAGAAAGCTCGAATGGCCGAACCACTGCACAAAATAGTCGCCCAAGCGGGGCGTCCGCCGGGGGCGGATCTGGACGAGATCGTGTCCTTGCTCCAACAGGCGGACCAGAGAGGGGTTGCAAACCGCCTGCGCCACGCGCCGGGCCGGCAACAGGAGAAGCGCCGTGAGCGCGCCGATAAAGCCGCGCCGCTTCATCCTTTTTCCCCGATGATCAATGCGGTGAATCCCATGGTCTGGGTTTCCGGCCACCTCCAGGCCTGTCTGGGCAGGCCCGCCTTGAGGCATGTCTGAGACAGAAAGGCCTCCATGTCCCAGCCGTACTCGGTGGCTACCTGGGGGAGCAGGACCCCGCGCTTGTCGCCGTTGGTTATATGGAGGCCGTGTTTTCCAACCTCCAGGGAAAGCGGGTCGTGGACCGGCTGCAGCGGAGAGAGTACGGAAATCTCAATACAAACCTCAGCCAGCTCGGCAGAGGCTAACGGCGTAACCCGATGATCTCGGGAGGCCGCCGCCTCGGTCATTTCCATCACCGTCTGGTACAACGGGCGTGTGGGAAAGCAGGTGCCGATGCATCCTCTCAGCTCATCGCCCTTGTGCAGGCTGACAAAGGCGCCGTAACGGGCGCTCAGGAGATGGGGGTCTTCGATCTCTTCCGATTGTCGCTCGGCTCGGAGAACGAAACTCTCCAGCGTTTGGCGGGAAAGGTGGATGAGCCTCTTTCGGGAATCGGGAGGAATCTGGATGATCTCCACCTGCCTTCCTCCAAGACTGCGGAAGCTCCATCGCCTCTGAAAGGAACTCTCCCGCAGCCGCGCCCGGCGACCTGCCGGCGGCCGGGCCGCTCGGCTCTGATCCTTGCCTGGAGCCAGGCGAGACCGGTTGCTACTTCGCGTGCTTCTCGAACCAGGCGGCCGCCTGAGCGGGGTTGATCGCCTCTTTACCCTTCGCCCATCCGATGGGGCAGACCACGCCGTTCTTCTGGTGTTCCTGGAAGGCATCCAACAGGCGCAGCACCTCGTCGACGTTGCGGCCGATCGGCAGGTTGTTGACCAGAATAGCCTCAACCACGCCGTCGGTATTGATCAGGAAAAGCCCGCGCACGGCCACTCCGGATGTTTCCTGAAGCACGCCGTAATCGGCGCTCACCTTCTTGGTGAAGTCCGCGAGCAGAGGGTACTTGCAGCCCTCGATCCCGCCCTTCTTGCGCGGGGTCTCAAGCCATGCCTTGTGGGAAAACTTGCTATCCGTGGAGACCGCTACGACTCCTGCATTGCGCTGCTCGAACTCCGACAACCTGTCGGAGAATTCATTGATTTCCGTAGGTCAGACGAAGGTAAAGTCGAGCGGATAGAAAAACAGCACCAGCCATTTTCCGCGGTAGTCCTTCAGCGAGACGCTTTTAAAATCCCCTTTGACGACGGCGTCGAGGGTAAACTCGGGAGCCTTTTCACCGACGCGAACAGACATAAAAATCTCCTTTCCGTGCGAATCTATCCGCTCAAATTTTTATAACCTGGTTCATTCGTTGTCAAGGGATGGGGCGCGTGCTATCTTGGCGCGGAGCATCGATGAAGGAAAGAGAGCAAGAGAATGGTCTCGATAAATGAATTCCGGGGAATCGATCTCAGGGTGGCCACGGTGGAAAAGGCGGAGCCGCATCCCAATGCCGATAAGCTCCTGGTGCTTCAGGTGAACTTGGGCGCCGAGCAACGGCAGATCGTCGCCGGGATCAGGGCCCACTACCAGCCCGAGGAATTGATCGGCAAACAGGTCGTCGTGGTCGCCAATCTCGAAACCGCGAAGCTGCGGGGATTGGAAAGCCAGGGCATGTTGCTGGCGGCGTCCGACGACGACCGCATCGTGATCCTGACGCCGGAAAAACAGGTGAGCCCGGGGGCGAAGATCTCTTAAGATCGCCCGAAATCCTTTACAATCCCAGGCAGATTTGTTATGGGCATGATGTCAGGGCGAAGCTATCCTGCCTGTTTTTGATGATACCGCTTCCTAAAGGCCGCCCCACCTTTTGCGCCGTCAACCTCGCGTGCCTGCGTTGGAACTTCCGGCAGGTGAGAAAAAAGGTCGGCCGCAAGATCAACATTCTCTCGGTAGTGAAAGCCAACGCCTACGGCCACGGGGCCGGCCAAGTCGCCAGGACTCTGGCCGACGCGGGGAGCGACGGCTTCGGCGTCGCCACGCTCGAGGAAGGGGTGGAGCTGAGAGAGGTTGGGATTCGAACTCCGATTCTGATTCTAGCCGGGGTCTACCCCGATCAGCTCGAAGAGACTCTGCGCTATCGCCTTACCCCGGTGCTCTATGACCTCGGAACCCTCGAGCGCCTCGAGAGCGAGCTCCGGCGCCGGCGCGCCTCGCTCGGCTTCCATCTTAAGATAGATACCGGGATGGGCAGGATCGGCCTGCTCGCTTCCGAGATAGATGGATGGATTTCCAAGCTGGGCCGACTCAAGGCGCTGAAGTTCGATGGGCTCTCGTCCCACTTCTCGCACGCCGAGTCCGAAGAAGAGGAATATACCCACGGTCAGCTAACGACCTTTACTGCCGTAGTCGAGCGGCTGCGGCAGGCGGGCCTTTGCCCGCCTCTTATCCATATGGCGCTTAGCGCCGCCGTGATCACTCTGCCCTCCTCTTATTTCAGGATGGTTCGCCCCGGCCTCATCCTCTACGGCATACCTCCTTCGCCGGTGATGGCGGATAGTATCACCCTCAAACCCGTGCTGTCCTGGAAGACGCGGATCCTCCAGCTGAAGAGAGTGCCGAAAGGATCAAGCATCAGCTATGGCCGGACGTTTGTGACACAGCGAGAGAGTCTCATCGCTACCCTTCCTGTCGGATATGCGGACGGCTACCACCGGCTCTTGTCGAATCGCGGGGCGGCGCTCGTGCGCGGCAGGAGGGCGCCGGTCGTCGGCCGGGTCTGCATGGATTTGACTATGCTGGATGTTACCGATATACGGGGAGTCAAGCAGGGAGATGAAGTAGTTCTCCTCGGCAAGCAGGGAAGGGAAAGCATCTCCGCCGACGAGATGGCCCTGTGGGCGGAGACCATCTCCTACGAAGTTCTCACGTCTATCAGCGCGAGGGTCCCTCGCATTCATTACAGTTCAAAGGCTTCGACCTGAGCTCAGCCGAAGGAGGAATAAAAAACCGTGGCCAAGGTTCAAAGGGCCCTGATCAGTGTCTCCGACAAGCAGGGGATCGTGGAATTTTCCCGTGGCTTGTCGGAGCTGGGGATCGAGATCGTTTCCACCGGCGGGACCGCGGCGCTCTTGCGCCAGAATAAAATCGCCGTCAAGGACGTTTCGGAGATTACCGGGTTTCCGGAGATGATGGATGGTCGCGTCAAGACCCTCCACCCCAAGGTTCATGGGGGCATCCTGGCGCTGCGGGATCACCCGGAGCATGTCGCCCAGATGAGAGAGCATGGCATCCTGCCCATCGACCTCGTGGTGGTGAATCTCTATCCCTTCGAGGCGACCGTGGCCCGAGGGGCGGCCTTTCACGAAATTGTTGAGCAAATCGATATCGGCGGTCCCTCGATGGTCCGGGCCGCGGCGAAAAACCACGGGCATGTGGCCGTGGTGGTAGAGCCGGGGGACTATGGGCCGGTTTTGGAAGAGCTCGAGGGCAATGGGAAAGAGCTTTCCGCGGAAACCCGGTTCCGCCTGGTATGCAAGGCCTTCCAGCACACGGCCCGCTACGACGGAGCCATCTCCAACTATTTGGACTCTTTGGACGAAGGCAAGAAACCGGCTCCCTGGAGCCGGACCTTGAATTTCCAGTTTAAGAAAATCCAGGACCTCCGCTACGGGGAGAATCCCCACCAGCAAGCGGCCTTTTACTCCAGCGGGGAGAGCGGCGGCGTTTCAGTGGCGCGCGCCAGGCAGATTCAGGGGAAGGAGCTCTCCTTCAACAACATTCTGGATGCGGACGCGGCGTTGGCAACCGTGCTGGAATTTTCCGAAACCGCGACGGTGGTGATCAAACATACCAATCCTTGCGGCGCGGCGCTGTCGAAAAAATCCCTGGCGGACGCGTTTCGCAAGGCGCGCGCCTCGGATCCGGTATCGATCTTCGGCGGGGTGATCGGATTCAACCGCCCGGTGGACGAGGAGACCGCCAAGGAGCTCAAAGAAATCTTCTTGGAGATCATCATCGCGCCGAGTTTCACTCCCGAGGCAAGGGCCGTTCTCTCCTCGGCGAAGAGGCTCCTCAACATCCGCCTCCTCGAGGTCGATATGCGACAAAAAGACCAGGGCGGCTACGACCTCAGGCGCGTTAAAGGCGGCGTGCTGGTTCAGGATTGGGACCGGGGAACAGTCGAGGCGAGAAGCTGCAAGGTGGTCACCAAGCGGGCGCCCGCGGAGGAAGAGTACGAGGCGCTTGATTTTGCCTGGCGCATCGCCCGCCATGTGAAGTCCAACGCCATCGTCTTTACCTCGCGGGACCAGGTCTTGGGCGTGGGGGCGGGGCAGATGAGCCGGGTGGATTCGGCCAAGATCGCGGTCATGCGGGCGCAGACGCACGGGCTCGATCTCAAGGGATCGGTGGTCGCCTCGGATGCCTTTTATCCGTTTCGCGACGGAGTGGATGCCGCCGCGGAGGCGGGCGCCAAGGCGGTCATCCAGCCGGGCGGCTCGATCAAGGACGAGGAAGTGATCGCGGCGGCCAACGAGCACGGCATGGCGATGATCTTCACGGGCATGCGGCACTTCAGGCATTAGGTTGGCGGCCTCTCGCTTTAGTCCTTAGCTGCAGGAGTGTGAGTAGCGTGTCATTCGATCGGCAGCCCCTTCTCGTTGGAGAGCTCATCAAGCTACGCCCCCTGCGTGCGGGCGACTTCGAGGCGCTGTTCCGGGTCGCGGCGGATCCCCTCATCTGGGAGCAGCATCCGGAACCAAATCGCTATCAGGAGGCAACGTTCCGAGCTTTCTTCGAGGAGGCCCTCACGTCCGGTGGCGCGCTTGTGGCGCTGGATCGGGCCACCGGCCAGATCATCGGATCGTCACGCTACCACGGCTACGATGCGGAGCGTAGCGTCATTGAGATCGGCTGGTCTTTCCTTGCCCGCGCCTACTGGGGCGGTCGATACAATGGCGAGATGAAGCGGCTGGCGTCAGGCGAATCAGCCTCGCTACCTCGCTCTATCGCGCGGCAATGAGCGGCCTTGTCGAAGCCGCCCGCGAGGTCAAGGAAAGGGGCACGTTCGGCTATCTCGACCGTTCCTTGACCGCGCCGGAATTGAACGGCTTCATGCGTATCTGGAAGGATTGACCGCTCCGTTTGGACCGTCCGAGGCCCCAGTTTACTCGGGCGAGAATTTCAGGCCTCGGTGTACCACGTGGTATGGCGCTCCACGGGCAGGCGCTTGGCCATCGTCTTCTGCTCTGAATACCCCAAGAAAATGCACGCCACGGGCCGCTCTTTCTCCGTCAGTCCGAGAACCGGGCCGACGAAGTTTTGGTCGATCCAGTCGCCCGTGCTGGGATAGCTGCCCAGGCCTCGCGCGGTCGCGGCGACCAGCAGGTTCTCGATCGCGCACCAGCAGGCCGCGTAGTTCTCCTGGTCGACGATTTTGTTCTCATCGCTCACCATGGAAACGATGATCACGACCGGGGACGAATAACACTT
>JACPDC010000120.1 GCA_016184235.1 Deltaproteobacteria bacterium
CACAAGAGCGACATCGGCGGGCCGGTGCCGGGGAGCTGCTGGAGCCAGGCCCGGGAGATCTTCCAGGAAGGTCTTCATTTACCGCCGCTAAAGTATGCCAGCGGCTTCGAGCCCAGCCGCGACATCGAGGCGATCATCGGCGCCAACAGCCGCACACCGGAATTGGTCGTCGGCGACATGCGCGGCCAGGTGGGAGCCGCGCGCCTCGGCGAGAAGCGCTTCCAGGAAATGATGGATCGGTACGGGAAGGAGACTGTGCTCGCCTGTTACTCCCAGCTCTTCGATTTGACCGAGGCCAAGGCGCGCGCCGAAATCGCCTCCTGGCCGGACGGTGCAGGCGCCGGGGAGCGGTTCGTCGACAGCGACGGCATCGATCTCGACAAGCCCGTCCGCATCCATGTCGGGATTGAAAAGACGGGAGATCGTTTGCTCTTCGACTTTACCGGCTGCGCCGGCCAGACCAAGGGACCGGCCAATATCCGCCCCACGGTGGTGCGCGCCGCCTGCTCTTACTGCCTCACCGCGCTGGTCGATCCCGCGCTCGCCATCAACCACGGCCTGGCGCGCATTATCGAGATCAAGGTAAGAGAAGGGAGCGTGGTCCATCCCTTCTTTCCCGCCCCGGTCAACACCTACAACCCCACGGTCCATGCCCTGGTAGAGGCGCTCTTCGAGGCCTTGAGCCGGTTGACCCCCCACAAGAAGGTGGCCGACGGCTGCAGCAGCCGCTCGATCATCGTCGGCGGGCGCAGCAACAAGACCGGCAAGAGTTACGTGCAGTACGAGATCTTCGGCGGCGGCTCCGGCGGGCGCAGCGGCAAGGACGGCGTCTCCGGCACCAACGTCAACCAGTCCAACGCCAGGATCGCGCCTGTGGAGATCATCGAATCGGAATTCTCGACGCGGCTCAACCGCTTCGAGCTGATGGGGAAAACCGGCAGGTGCGCGCTCAACCCCGACACGGAAAAGGAAAAAGTGCTCCCCTCGCGCTACTCCGATCTCACCCTTCATCCCGGCGAGGTGGTCCGCCTCGAGACCCCGGGGGGAGGCGGCCTGGGCGATCCTTTGAACCGAGATCCCGAGCGGGTATTGAGCGACGTTCAGAACGGCTATGTCTCCGCGGAAAGGGCCAGAGCGCTTTACGGTGTCGTGATCGAGAGGCGCGACGGCAATTTCCGGGTCGACGACTCCCTCACCCGCAAGGCGAGAGAAAAACATGCCCAATAAATTGTCTTACGGCCAGGTGCAGCGCAGCGCGATGAATTGGCCCATCTTTGTGGCCGATGAGTTGGGCTTTTTTCGGGAGGAAGAGCTCGCAGCCGAGTCCAGAGTCTTTGCCTCTCCCCTGGAGCCTGTCACAGCACTGGCAGCCGGATCCCTGGATCTCCTCAACGTTATCCCCGACGTCGCGCTTCTTGAAATGGTGCAAGGGGCGCCCTTGGCGATCATTGCCAACACCAACAGCCGCGCTCGATACTGTTTGATGGTGCAATCCGAAATCAAAACTTTCAAAGACCTCCAAGGCAAAAAGATCGGCGTCAATGACGGGCGGTCGGCCGAGGGCCTGATCCTAAAAAGGCTGTTGCGCCTCAATGGCCTCAAGCCTGATTCCTATGATCTAGCGGCAACAGGGGCCCCGCTTGACAGGTGTAAAAAGCTTAGAGAAGGCGTTGTCGCGGCAACGATGGTGACCCAACCGTTTAACTTTCTCCTCGAAGAAGAGGGATTCAGGAATCTGGCATCCTCCGCGGAAATCGTCCCCGATTATCCCTTCACGGTCTGCGTGGTGCGGCGCGCAGAGGCTTTCAACGACCCGATCCTGTCGTTTCTAAAAGCCGTGTCGCGGAGCTGGCAATGGCTCTCGGATCATAGAAACCGGGAGCGAGCCATTCCGACCTTGACACAGTGGACGGGAACTACCGAGAAACCGGCAGCGGCCACCTACGATCTCTACCTCCAGCCGCCCGAGCCGCCGAGCCTGGCTCCGACCGAAGAAGGAGTGACAACGGTGCTCGAACTATTGGCGGAAAGCGGCAGAACCCCCCGCCCAACGCCGCCAGCGCGGAAATTTATCGACACACGCTACTTTGAGAAACTACAGGCGATAGGCATTAGGCGTTAGGCGATAGTTAAGAGAAGGAATAAATGGAAAAAGTTTTTGGTCTTTTACTACCGCCTAGTGCCTACCGCCTATCGCCTTCTTTGTCTTATGAATGTTGACCCCATCACTCTCCAGGTCATTCAGGCGCGCCTGGCCGGCATCGTCCAGGAGATGCAGAACTCGCTCTTCCGCACCGGCTTCTCCACCATCATCAGAGAGTCCCAGGACGCCAGCTGCGCCATCCTGAACGGACGCCTTCATTACCAACCATCCCTATCTGGGGGGAAGCCCCCATGCGCCGGACATGGCGGTGCTGACGCCGATCTTTTACCGGGGGGAGTGGGTCGGCTTTGCCGCCAACATGGCGCACAAGAGCGATATCGGCGGCATCGTTCCCGGCAGCGGCTCAGGTCAGGCGCGGGAGATCTTCCAGGAGGGACTCCACCTGCCGCCGGTAAAGTACGCCTCGCGCCTGCATACAGTGAAAGAGATCGAGGCGCTCATCAGCGCCAACAGCCGCACCCCCGAGCTGGTGATCGGCGATCTGCGCGGCCAGGTGGGATCGAACCGCCTGGGGGAAAGAAGGGTCGCCGAGCTCATGGAGCGCTACGGCAAAGAGACCGTGCTCGACTCTACCGAGCAGCTCGCCGCCCATACCGAGAGTATCGTGCGCAAGGCCATCGCCTCCTGGCCGGATGGCAATGCCGAGGCCGAGGGCTTTATCGATCATGACGGCATCGATATCGACAGCCCGATCCGCATCCACGTCGCCGTGGAAAAAAGAGCAGAAGAGATCCATTTCGACTTCAGCCGCTGCGGCGATCAAACCAGAGGGCCGGCCAACATCCGCCCTCCTCTGGTGCAGGCCTGCTGCACCTACGCGGTCATCTGCCTGGTCGACCCCTATCTTCCCATCAACCAGGGGCTGGGCCGGATGGTAAAGACCACCTTCCGTGAGGGCAGCGTGCTCCATCCCCGCTTTCCCGCCGCAGTCAACACCTATATGCCCACCGCCCACGTGGTCGTCGAGGCGATTTTCCAGGCCCTGGGCCGTTTCGTCCCGGAGAAGAGGATCGCCGGCGGCTCCGGCAGCGCCGCCATGGTCCTGGGAGGGCATAGCGCGGGCGCCAAACGGGGCTACGTTCACTATGAGATCTTTACCGGCGGGACTGGCGCCCGCTGGGGCAGGGACGGGGTATCGGCCACCGCCTTCCACCTGAGCAACTGCAAGACAGCCCCGGTCGAGATCATCGAGTCGGAATTTCCCACGCGCGTAGAGCGTTTCGAGCTTTTACCCGACTCCGGCGGCGCGGGCCGCTGGCGCGGCGGCCTCGGTTTCGTCCGCGAGTATCGCCTGCTCCAGGACGAGGTCCGCTTCTCCCTGAGAACGGACAAGCACCGGATCGAGCCCTGGGGCGGCGAGGGAGGGAAGGAGGGCGCTAGAGGAAGCTGCATCGTCAATCCGGGCGCCAGGGAGGAAAAGAGACTCCCCTCGCGCTTCGGAGATTACGTCCTGAAGAAGGGAGAGTTGCTCCGTCTGGAAAGACCGGGGGGCGGCGGCATGGGCGATCCCTTAGAGCGGCCCGCGGAGTTGGTCCTGGAGGACGCGCGCCAGGGCTATATCTCGCTGGAGAGGGCGAAACTGGCTTATGGCGTAGCCCTGGAGATGAAAAACGGCGAGCCCGTCCTGGACCGGGCCGGGACCCTGGGGCTCAGGCAAAAAAACTAAAAAAAAAGCTGGCAAAAGAAAAATACCTCTGGTATAAGATCGGGCTAGTAAATAAATCACTCCAAGGAGGAGACAATGGCCGCAAAAAAACGCAAACCGAATGCTGCATTCATGAAACCCGTGCGTCCAGACGCGACTCTGGCAGCAGTCGTCGGCAGCACTCCGCTTCCCCGCACCCAGGTGACCAAGAAGCTCTGGGCCTACATCAAGCGCAGGGGGCTCCAAGACAAGAAGAAGAGAATCATGATCAATGCCGACGACAACCTGAAAGCGGTTTTCGGCGGCAAGAAGCAGGTCACGATGTTCGAGATGACCAAGCTGGTCTCTCGGCACCTGAAGTAGTCTTAATAGCTCGTTAAATCCTACCTAACAGTGGCCAAGGTAAATGGTCCGCCGTTTGCCTTGGCCTATTTTTGCCCAGATATTTCCCAGTGACGTCGCGGCTTCCTAGCGCTGCGGCTGGACCGCGTCGAAGAGGTGGAGCTGGCGGGTGTGTCCCTCGTCGTCGAAATGGACCGGATAGCTGCCGCTGAAACAGGCGTCGCAGAAGCCCTGGCTCTTACCGTCGAGAAATCCGTACATGCCCTCGCGGCTGAGATAGCCGAGAGTGTCCGCTTCGATGAATTTGCGGATATCTTCCACCGGACTGGAGGAGGCGATCAGCTCGGCTCGCGTGGGAGTATCGATCCCGTAGTAGCAAGGGCCCGTGGTCGGCGGGGAGCTGATGCGCATGTGAACTTCCTTTGCCCCCGCGTCACGCAGCATGCGCACGATCTTCCGGCTGGTGGTGCCCCGGACAATCGAGTCGTCCACCACCACCACCCTTTTCCCCTTCAGCACCGCGCTCTGGGCATTGAGCTTGATCTTTACCCCGAAGTGCCGGATCGACTCCTGCGGCTCGATGAAGGTTCGCCCCACGTAGTGGTTGCGAATCAGCCCGAATTCCAGCGGCAGACCCGATTCCTCGGCATAGCCGATGGCCGCAGGCACGCCGGAATCCGGCACCGGAGTGACCAGATCCGCCTCGACCCCGTTTTCGCGGGCGAGCTGCCGGCCCAGCTCCTTTCTCACCTGATAGACATTGCGGCCGTAGAGGATGCTGTCCGGACGGGAGAAATAGATGTATTCAAAGATGCACCTGGCATGAGGGGCCGGCGGAAAGGGCTTCAACGATTCCATCCCCTTGGGACCGCCGAAGGTAATGATCTCGCCCGGCTCCACCTCTCTCAGATACTGGGCCTCGATGAGATCCAGGGCGCAGGTCTCCGAGGCGACGACGAATCCGCGCTGTCTGCCGGATTTGAACTTTCCAAGAACCAACGGACGGAACCCCATCGGATCACGGGCCGCGATCATCCGGTCCAGGGTCAAAAACAGCAGGGAGTAAGCCCCGCGCACGCGGCTCAGCGCTTCGACGATCCTTCCCATCAGGGTCGTCTCTCTGGAGGTGGCGATGAGATGGATGATCACCTCCGTATCCGAGGTGGATTGGAAGATCGAGCCCGAGGCCTCGAGCTCCTCGCGCAAAACCCCCGCGTTCACCAGGTTGCCGTTGTGCGAGATCGCGATCGGGCCTTGGGCGTATTCGACGACGAACGGCTGCGCGTTCTTCAAGTGGCTCTGCCCGGTGGTCGAGTATCGGTTGTGGCCGATGGCGCTGGGGCCTTCCAGGCGCTTGATGACTTCCTCTTTGAAAATGTCCGCCACCAGACCCATCTGGCGATGGGAGATGAGCGCCTTGCCATCGGAGGAGACAATACCGGAAGATTCCTGGCCGCGGTGCTGAAGGGCGTAGAGGCCGAGATAGACCATGTTGGCGGCCTCCGGGTGGCCGTAGACCCCCATGACAGCGCACTCTTCGTGAAACTTATCGAACATTGGTTACTGGTTATTTGTTATTAGTTTACTAGTCGTTGAAAGTCTTTTTTCCTACTAATACACCAATAACTATTACACTATTAACCAAGCTACTTGAGTCGTTTTTCCAAACCGCTCGACCATACGGATTTCAGCTCTTCCACTGCCACCCGGACCAGGGGATGCACCGCCAGGTGCGAGCCGCCCACTTCGCCGAGCACCTGCAGGGGCGCTCCTTCTTTAGCGGCGATCTCTCTCAAACGGTTGAGATCCTTTTCTCTCAGAGAGACGATAATGCGCGACTGCGACTCGCCGAAAAGACGGGCGTCCCCGCGCATCATCTCCCTCAACTCGATCCTCGCCCCCAACGGCTTCTCCGGCCCGCCCATGCAGCACTCCGCCAGCGCCACCCCCAAGCCCCCCTCGGAGATGTCATGCGCCGAGCGCAACAGTCCCCTGTCGATGGCCTTGAGGCAGGACTGCTGCACGGCCCGCTCCAGCTTGAGATCGATCCATGGCGGCGTGCCTTTCACCATCCGGTGGATGACCTTGAGATATTCGCTGCCGCCGAGCTCTTCCCGGTTTCGGCCCAGGAGCGCGACCACATCGCCCGGTGACTTGAACCAAGGCGTGACGTGGCGCGCCACCTTGGGCAGCAGGCCGACCATCCCCACCGTCGGGGTCGGATAGATGGGCACTCCGTCGGTCTCATTATAGAAGCTCACGTTCCCGCTCACAACCGGAATTCCCAGGGCGACGCAGCCGTCCCGCATGCCCTGGACGACCTGCGAGAACTGCCACATGACATCCGCTCTTTCCGGGCTGCCGAAATTGAGGCAATCGGTCAGTCCCAGAGGCCGGGCGCCGACGCAGGCGAGATTGCGGGCCGCCTCCGCGACCACCAGGATTCCCCCGACGTAGGGATCCAGATAACAGTAGCGGCCGTTGCCGTCGACGGTAAGGGCGAGCCCCTTTTCCGTCCCCTTGATGCGAATCACCGCCGCATCCGCCCCCGGCGCGACCACGGTGTTGCTGCGCACGAAATGATCGTATTGCCGGTAGACCCACTCCTTGCAGGCAATGCTGGGCGATTCCAGCAGGAGCTTGAGCGTCGAGCCCAGATCCTTGGGCTCCTCGACCTTTTCCAGATCCAGCCGCTGCAGCTCATCCTGGCCGGGCGGCCGCTCCGCAGGGCGGTTGTAGACCGGCGCGTCGGTGGTCAGAGCGGCTACCGGGATGCGCGCGACTTCCGCCCCGTCGAAGAAGGCGCGAAACATGCGGTCACGCGTCACCTTGCCGACCACGACGGCATCGAGGTCCCACTTTTCGAAGATGCGCCGAATCTCGCCTTCTCTGCCCTTTTTGGCGACCAGTAGCATCCTTTCCTGGGACTCCGAAAGGAGCATCTCATACGGGGTCATTCCTCTCTCTCTCAGAGGAATGCGGGAGAGATCGAGCTCCACCCCGGTGCCGCCGCGGGCCGCCATCTCTGCGGCCGAGCTGGTGAGCCCGGCGGCGCCCATATCCTGGATTCCCACCAGGCAGTCCCCTTTCATCAGCTCGAGACAGGCCTCCAGCAGGAGCTTCTCGGTGAACGGATCCCCCACTTGAACCGTCGGCCGGCGCTTTTCCGATTCTTCGGAGAAGGCCTCGGAGGCCATGGTCGCGCCGTGGATGCCGTCCCTGCCGGTCTTGGCGCCCACGTAGATCAGCGGGTTTCCAATCCCCTTGGCCACGCCTTTAAAGATATGTTTTTTCTCCGCGATGCCGAGCGTGAAGGCGTTCACCAAGATGTTGGCGTTGTAGCATTCGTCGAAGAGCAGCTCCCCTCCCACGGTGGGCACCCCCACGCAGTTGCCATAGCCTCCGATGCCGGCCACGACCCCGCTCAACAGATAAGGCGTGCGCGGATGGTCGAAGCCGCCGAAGCGCAGCGAATTCAGCGAGGCGATGGGGCGCGCCCCCATGGTGAATATGTCTCTGAGAATGCCGCCTACTCCGGTCGCGGCCCCCTGGTAGGGCTCGATGAAAGAGGGATGATTGTGGCTCTCCATCTTGAAGGCCGCCACCAGCCCGGCGCCGGCCCCTCCGTGGGGAGCAGCTTGAGATGGACCTTCGAGCTCTTGTAGCTGCAGTGCTCCGACCACATCACCGAAAAGACCCCCAGCTCGGTGTAGTTCGGCTCCCGTCCCAGGATCTTGACGATCCTCTGGTACTCCTCCGCGCTCAGGCCGTGGCTGGCGACGATGTCGGCGTTGACGGACGGCTGAGGATACTGTTTCGCGCTCACCCGAGCCACGCCTTCTTCTCCTTTTTGTCGCAAGCGGCTACCACCGAGGAAAAGATCTTGAGCCCGTCCTCGCTGCCCAGGGTTTTCTCCCCGGCATCCTCCGGGTGCGGCATGAGGCCGAAGACGTTCCTCGCTTCGTTGCAGATTCCGGCGATGTGATCCAGAGAGCCGTTGGGATTTGCCGCGGGAGAGCTCCTTCCCTTGCTGTCCGCGTAGCGCACGAGGATCTGCCGGTTCTTGCGCAGCCGCTCCAGCACGGCGGGATCCGCGTAATAGCACCCCTCGCCGTGCTTGACCGGCATCCTCAAGAGCTGTCCCTTCTTGCCGGAGCAGGTAAAGGGGCTGTCGGTCTCTTCCACGCGCAAGAAGACCTGCCGGCACACGAACTGCAGAGAGCTATTGCGCACCAGCGCCCCGGGCAGCAGACCCGCCTCGCAGAGGATCTGAAAGCCGTTGCAGATCCCCAGGACCAGCCCGCCTTTCCCGGCGAATTCCACGACCCCCTGCATGATCGGAGAGAAGCGGGCCATGGCGCCGCAGCGCAAGTAGTCGCCGTAGGAGAAGCCTCCCGGCAGAACGATGCAGTCGAACTTCCCTTTGAGACGGTCTTTGTGCCAGAGAAACTCGGGCCGCTGCCCCAGATTGCGCTTGAGACAGTCGTAGACGTCCTGCTCGTCGCATGAACCCGGGAAGACGATCACGCCCCAACGCATAATCAAGGCAAAAGGTGAAAGTAAAAAGTTAAAAGGGCACCCTGCTCTTCCCCATTTTTTTGCCTTTTGACTTTTTCCTTTTTACTTAACGAGTTACTCATTGCTAATCTCGAAGCGGTAATCCTCGATCACCGGATTGGCGAGCAGTTTGTCGCACATCTCGCGGATCCTCGCTTCAGCGGCCTCACGCGACGGCGCGTCCAGAGAGATCTCGATATATTTCCCCACGCGCACATCCCGGACTTCCTGATAGCCCAGCGAATGGAGCGAGCGCTCCACCGCCTTTCCCTGAGGATCCAGGACCCCTTCCTTCAAACAGACGAAAATCTTAATCCGCATGGGGCAATCCTCCCCTCCACCCTGGCCCCGAACGCGCCCTCAATGGAAGACCCTGTTGAATATGAGATCCACGTTCTTCAGATAGTGTTTCAAATCCCAGATTTGCTCGATGTCGCGGCGAGAGAGATACCGGCGGATCTCCGGATCCTGCGCGACTTCGCGCTTGAGGTCGCCGCCGTCCCTGGCCGCTTTCAGCGCGTGACGCTGCACCATCCGGTAGGCGACATCGCGCGACAACCCCTTGTCGACCAGGCGCAGCAATACCCGCTCCGAGAAGATTACCCCGCCGCTCCTTTCCAGATTGCGCCGCATGTTCTCCGGATAGACGCAGAGATCCTTCAGGACATAGGTCATCCGCTGGAGCATGAAATCGAGGACGATGGTGGCATCCGGGGCGATCACCCGTTCCACGGAAGAGTGGCTGATGTCCCGCTCGTGCCAGAGCGGGACGTTCTCGAGGGCCGCCAACGCGTAAGCGCGCATGAGCCGCGCCAGCCCGGAGACGTTTTCCGACAAGATCGGATTTCTCTTATGGGGCATCGCCGACGACCCTTTTTGCCCTCTGGTAAAAGGCTCTTCCGCCTCCCGGACCTCCGTCCTCTGCAGGTGGCGGATCTCGACGGCGAATTTCTCCAGGGAGCTGGCGATCACCGCCAGGGTGGCGAAAAAGAACGCGTGGCGATCGCGCTGAATGATCTGATTCGAGACCAGGGCCGGCTTGAGCCCGCTTTTTCTACAGACATAGGCCTCCACTTTGGGCGACACTTGAGCGAAGGTGCCGACCGCCCCGGATATCTTTCCCACGCTGATCTCGCCAGCCGCCCCCTCCAGCCGGGCCAGGTGGCGCCTCATCTCCTCGTGCCAGAGGGCGAGCTTCAGGCCGAAGGTGATCGGCTCCGCATGCACCCCGTGGGTGCGGCCGATCATCGGGATCTTCTTGTACCTGAAGGCCTGGCGCCTGAGCACGCGCATGAGCTCGCGCACATCTTCGATCAGCAGGGACGCGGCCTCTTTAAGCTGCAGGGCGAGCGCCGTATCCATGACGTCAGAGGAGGTCATTCCCACATGGAGAAAGCGCGCGTCGTCGCCCACGAACTCCGCCACCGAGCTCAAAAAGGCGATCGTCTCGTGGCGCACTTCCTTTTCGATCTGCCGGATGCGGGCCAGCTTGAAGCGGGCCTTTTTTTTAATCCGGGCGACCGCCGCCTTCGGGACCTTGCCCAGCTGCGCCAGCGCCTCCGCGGCCAGGATCTCCACCTCCAGCCACTTTTGGAACTGGTTTTGCTCGGACCAGATCCGCCCCATCTCAGGACGCGTGTAACGGTCAATCATAAACTCTTGGGCGTGAGTCGTTAGGGGTTAGGCGTGAGGGGGGTCGCCTGACGCCTTACACTTCACGATTTTCTTACCTTATCATCCGTATGTCCGAATCCGCCGTCCTGCCGCTTCGACGGGGGCAGCTCGTCCACCTCCTGCCATCGGGCCTTGCATACCCGCTGCACCACCATTTGGGCCACCCGCTCTCCGCGATGGATCACGACCGGCTCCTGCCCCAGGTTGATGGCGAGCAGCTGGATCTCGCCCCGGTAATCTGAATCGATGGTGCCGGGGGTGTTGAGCAAGGTGACCCCGGCCTTGAGGGCGAGGCCGCTGCGGGGCCGTATCTGGGCCTCAAAGCCGGGCGGCAAGGCCACGGCAATACCGGTCGGTATCAGGCCGCGCCCGAGCGGCGTGAGGACCAGCTCTTTTTCCAGATCCGCCGTAAGATCCATGCCCGCAGATCCCGCGGTCATGTAGGCCGGCAACGGAAGATCTTCGCTTTGGCGCAGCCGCCGTATCTGAATTTGAACCTCTTCCATTAGCACCGCGTGGCGTTACTCGTGAATCGTTACCCGTGTAATCGAGTAACGAGTAACCAATAACGAATAACGATTTCGTAATGATGCAAGACGCCCTCGATTTCCGGCTATATCGAGAGACTCAAATCTAGTTTCTTTTTCTCGACGTCCCCCAGCAGGGTGAGCGCCATCCCTTCCGGCCGCAGGATGGCGCCGGCCAGCTCGACGAGATCGGCGCGGGAGACCGAGCGGATTCTCCGTTTCTTGGTGCGCTCGATCTCCTCTTCGCCGATCTCCCCGGCGGCGAGCCGCCCCATCTCCTTGAGAACCAGCTCCACGACTTCCTCCACCCAATCGATGCTGGTGCCCGCGTAGACCCCCAGATAACCCACGTCCTTATACGAGGAGAGAAAAGAGTATACCGAGTAGGCCTTGCCCCGCTTCTCGCGGATCTCCTGAAACAGCCGCGAGCTCATCCCGCCCCCGAGGATGGTGTTCAAGATGTAGGCGGCATAGCGCATCGGGTGGGACTGGTGGATGCCGGCGACACCCAGACAGAAGTGGACCTGTTCTAACCGCTTGGCATGCTGGAAAATGCCGCTCTGGAGCGCGGGGGCATCCTCCATTTTCGATTTTGGATTTTGGATTTTGGATTCCGCGTTGGGAACGGCCCCAAGCCTCTTTTCCATCTCGCGGACCAGATCCTCATGCTTGAGATGACCCGCCGCGGCCACCAGAACCCGTCCCGGGAGGTAGCGCTCCTGGACAAACTCGAGAAAGTCTTCGCGGCGGAAATTGCCCACGGTAGCGACCTCGCCGCAAATCGGCCTGCCCAGCGGGTGGTCCCGGAAGAAGTCGAGACTGAAGAGGTCGTGCACGTAATCGTCGGGGGTGTCTTCGGCCTGGGAGATCTCCTGCAGGATCACCGACCGCTCCCGCTCGATCTCGTCGCGGTCGAAAATCGAATGGAGAAAGATATCGGTCAGAAGATCGATCGCCAGCGGGAGGTTCTCGTCCAGCACCTTGCCGTAGTAACAGGTGTACTCCTTCGCGGTGAAGGCATTGAGCACGCCCCCGACCGCGTCCATCTCCTCGGCGATGCGCGCGGCGCTGCGCCTTTCCGTCCCTTTGAACAGCAGGTGCTCGACAAAATGGGAAATCCCGTTCTGGCGGCGTGATTCGTGGCGGGAGCCGTTCTCCACCCAGATGCCCAGGCTAACGGAACGGGTGTTCGGCATCTCTTCCGAGAGAACGCGAATACCGTTGTCCAGGACGGTCTTATTAAACATGGAGAGGAAGAGACGTTTTACTGCTCCTCGGGCGACGGTTCCCCGTGACGGCCTCCGGGGTTGCGGGAACGTTGGCCCTTCCCGCTTTCCGCAAGCGCCTCTTTTCGGCTGAGCCTGATCTTTCCCTGTTTATCGATCTCCAGGACCTTGACCATCACCTCATCCCCCTCTTTGAGCACGTCGGTCACCCGGTTCACGCGCTCGGGGGCCAGCTGGGAGATATGGACCAGCCCGTCGGTGCCCGGCAGGATCTCGACGAAGGCGCCGAAGTCCATGATCTTCCTCACGGTCCCTTTGTAGATCTTGCCGATCTCCGCCTCGGCGGTGATTCTCTGGACCATCTCCACGGCCCTGCGCGTGGCCGCCTCGTCGCTCGACGCGATCATCACAGTGCCGTCGTCCTCCACGTCCATCTTGACGCCGGTCTCTTCGACGATGCCGCGAATGACCTTTCCACCCGGGCCGATGACCTCGCGAATTTTTTCCGGCCTGATCTTGAGCGTGATGATCCTCGGCGCGTGGCCCGAGATCTCCGTGCGGTGCTCCGAGATGGTCCGGTTCATGACATCGAGGATTCCCATCCGTCCCTCCCTCGCCTGATAGAGGGCCTCGCGCATGATCTCCCGGCTCACGCCGCTGACCTTGATATCCATTTGCAGGGCCGTGACCCCCTCACAGGTGCCCGCCACCTTGAAATCCATGTCGCCGAGATGATCCTCGTCGCCCAGGATATCGGAGAGGACGCGGACTTCGTTCCCTTCCTTGATCAAGCCCATGGCGATGCCCGCCACCGGCGCGCTGATCGGCACACCGGCGTCCATCAGGGACAGAGAGCCCCCGCAGACGGTCGCCATGGAGGTGGAGCCGTTGGACTCCAGGACCTCGGAAACGATTCGAAGGGTGTAGGGGAAATTTTCCTCTTTCGGAAGGACCGGCAGCAGCGCCCGCTCGGCCAGGGCGCCATGGCCGATATCCCTCCGGCTCGGGCCGCGCAGAAACTTGACTTCGCCGACGCTGAAGGGAGGAAAGTTGTAATGCAGCATGAACTTCTTGTAATGCTCGCCGATCAGGGCATCGATCTTTTGCTCGTCCGACGTGGTTCCCAGAGTCGTCACCACCAACGCCTGCGTCTCTCCCCGCGTAAACAGGGCCGACCCGTGGGTGCGGGGCAGGATCTCGACCTCGCAGGTGATCGGGCGGACGTCCTTCAGCCCTCTGCCGTCGATCCGGCGGCGCTCCTTGACGATCTGCTGGCGGAAGCAGTCCTTCTTGAGCTCGTCGAAAACCGCCTTGATCTCCTTTTCCTTCTCCGGGTGCCCCTGAAGGGCCTGCCCGAGAACGTCGGCCTTGACCTCGTCCAGCCGCTTGTAGCGCTCGAGCTTTTCCGCGATGGAAATCGCGTCGAGAATTTTTTTGCGCGCCAGCTCGTCCACCAGCTGCGCCACGCCGCGGTCGCGCTCGACGACCGGGACAGGCCGCTTGCTCTTTCCCAGCTCCCGCTTGATCTCCGCCTGATAGGCCATGAGCGGCTGGATCGCCTCGTGGCCCAGGAACAGGGCCTCGAGAATCATGTCCTCCGGCACCATCCCGGCCCCTCCCTCCACCATCACGAGGGCATCCCGGCTGCCGGAGAGAAAAATATCGACGTCGCTTCCCTCGAGCTGGCTCTGGGTCGGATTGACCACCCATTGCCCCTGGATCCTGCCGATCCTGACGCCGGCGAGCGGCCCTTTAAACGGAATGTCGGAGACCTCAAGGGCGGCCGACGTCGCCAGCATCGCGACGACATCCGGGTCGTTTTCCTTGTCCGCGGAGAGGACCGTGGCGATGACCTGGGTCTCGCACCTCAACCCGTCGGAAAAAAGCGGCCGGATGGACCTGTCGATCAGCCGGCAGGTGAGAATCTCTTTTTCGGACGGACGGCCCTCGCGCTTGAAGAAACCGCCGGGGATTTTTCCCGCCGCGAAGGTTTTCTCCTGATAGTCGACCGTCAAGGGGAAAAAATCCGTATCCCGCTTGGCCTCTTTGTCGGCCACCGCGGTGGCCAGGACCACGGTCTCGCCGTAGCGGACCAGGGCGGCCCCGTCGGCCTGCTTCGCCATCCGGCCCACCTCTATGGATAGAG
>JACPDC010000121.1 GCA_016184235.1 Deltaproteobacteria bacterium
TCGTCCGGCTTGCCGCCGATGCAGGTGACGTGCGTCCCCTCCTCCAGCCACTTTCCGATGATGACCGGGACCGCGGAATCCGTGCAGCCAGCGATGATATGCGCCCCCTTGTAGGCGTCGCCCGGATGGCTAACCGGCACGACTTCGATGCCGAGCTGCTCGCTGACCTCGCGCGCATATTGCTCGCGGTGCGTCTTCGTCGGGCTGTAGACTTGAATCTTTTTAATCTTGCGCGCCAGGCGAAAGGATTCCGCATGCGAGCGCGCCATGCCTCCGGAGCCGAGCATGCCCACCACCTCGGCATCCTCGCGCGCCATATACTTGACGCCGATCCCGGAGTCGGCCCCCACCCTCATGTGCTGGAGATAGCCGTCGTTGATGAGCGCCACCGGCTCGCCGTTCTCGATGCTGACCAGCAGGATGAGGCCGCAGAACTTTCCCGGCTCGACGCAATACTTCTCCTGCGTGCGCGCGCCCTCGTATTCCTGCTCGTAGACAACGTCGGACTTCATCCGGATGGCGAAATAGCCGGAAATCGATCCGCCCTCCATGGTGCCCCATTGGTAGACTTTCCGCGGGTCGCGCGTCGGGATCTGGATGTCGATGCGCGGCCGGCACACCGCCTCCCCTCTGGCGACCTGCCTGTAGGCCTCTTCCAGGGCCGCCATGGTCGCCTCCATCGTGAGCACGCTCCTGACATCGTCGTTATTGAGAATGAGAGTCATGTTGCGCCTTTCTATTCTCGGAAGTCCCAAGCCTGTCTAACGCATTATAGAGCGGCCTTGCAAGCGTCATGGCCGCTGCTTGAAGAAAGGGGCGCGAGCAGATAGAGAGGAAAGCCATGAATAAACTGTGCAGCCTCTCTCAGGCGATCTCCCGGAACATTGAGGACGGCATGTCCGTGGCCACGGGATGCGGGCTGGAATCGCTCATACCCTTCGCCGCGGGTTACGAAATCATCCGCCAGAAGAAAAGGGATCTGACCTTGATCGCGCCGATATCGGACATCCAATTGGACCAGATCATCGGCGCAGGCTGCGCGCGGAAGATCGTCGCCGCCTGGGTGGGAAATGTCGCGGCCGGCCTGGCGCACAACTTTCGCCGCGCCATGGAAGACGGGATCCCCCGCCCGCTGGAAGTGGAGGAGCACTCCAACTTCACCATCGGCCTCGCTCTCCAGGCCGCCGCCATGGGGCTCCCTTTCCTCCCCACGAAAACCGCGCGCGGAAGCGACTTCAGCCGGGCCGACCATTTCCAGCCGCTCCGCTGCCCTTTCACAAAGGAAGAGCTGCTGGCCGTCCGCGCGGTCAAGCCCGATGTGGCGATCCTGCACGTCCAGCGCGCCGATGTGGAAGGCAACGCCCATCTCTGGGGAAATCTCGGCGTCACCGTCGAAGCGGCGCGAGCCGCCAGGAAGGTCGTTCTCACTTGCGAGGAGATCGTCGATCACGAGGTCATTCTCAGCGATCCTAATCGGACGCTCATCCAGGGATTTCTCGTCTCCAGCGTGGTCCATGTTCCCTTCGGCTCCCACCCGTCGCCGACCCAGGGATTCGCCCGCAGGGACGATGACTTTTACTTCGACTACCACAAGGAGTCGCGCAACCGCGAGGGCTTCGAGCGCTGGCTGGAGAGGTGGGTGCTGGGGGTGAAGGATCATCAGGAATTTCTCAAACGCTTGGGCGAAGAGAGAGTCCGCAGACTCAAGCCCGAAGGTAATCTCTTTTCCCCTTCCGTCAGCTTCAACTTGTAATCATGGATTACACCCGTAGAGAGCTTATGGTCGCCGCGGCGGCGCGAGAAATCCGCGACGGGGAAAGAGTCTTCGTCGGGATGCGGCTGCCGCTGCTCGGCTTCGCCGTGGCGAAGGAGCTGCACGCCCCCAACGCCGTAGGCCTGTTCGAGAACGGCGTCATCCGGGACTGGCCCGCGCTCCAGTCGATCTTCACCATGAGCGATCCGCCCAACGTGGCGCGCTCTCTCTATTGCGGCGGGCTTCTCGATGTCATGGGGCTGATGCAGAGCGGCCGGGTCGAGCTGGGCTTTATAGGGGGGGCGGAGGTCGACCGCTTCGGCAACCTGAACACCCACTGGGTCGAGGAGAAGGGAAAGAGGGTGAGGCTTCCCGGCAGCGGCGGCGCCGCCGACATCGCCACCCTGGCGGGACGCTGCATCATCATCATGAACCACGAAAAGCGCCGCTTCGTGCCCAGGGTTCACTTCGTCACCTCGCCCGGATACGGGGAGGGCGGAAACTGGCGTGACCAGAGCGGGCTCACCGGCGGAGGCCCGAGCCGGGTCATTACCAGCATGGGAATTTTTACCTTCGACCCCGCGACCAAGGAAATGCTCCTAAGCTCTTACCACCCTGGCGTGACGGTTGAACAAATCCAGCGCGAGACCGGCTGGCCGCTGCGGCTGTCCGACGCTGTCGGAGAAACGCCGGCGCCAACCGCAGATGAAATAGCCGCAGTCAGAAAGTATGATCCCAAGGGCGTCTGGACTTCTTAGCAGGCGGTTCAAAAAGGGTCGCTCGGAAGGCTGCCTCGTCCGCCCAAAGCAATGGGCCAGTGGGTTCTTTGAACCGTTTACGTTCGATGCTTTGGGCTTGCTCAGCAACCTCCCTCGCTCATGGGCGACCGAGAGGAGCGCGAGTGAGGCTGCGGACGTCCGACTCGAAAGCTTCGGTCTAAGCAGAGGTCTATCGGCCGCAGCCGAGAGCGCGCTCCCCGAGGGAGCTATCGCATCGGACCTGAGAGAGCCTCTCGGGCCGGCCGTTCTCAAAGGCTATAACTAAAGTAAAACTTTAAACTATCCGGATCGACTGGATCACCACCGACTCCGCGGGGACGTCCTGGTGCATCACGCGCATCGACTGGATCACCACCGACTCCGCGGGGACGTCCTGGTGCATGCCGCGGCTCCCGGTCTTTACCTTTTCGATCTTTTGGACCACGTCCATCCCTTCGGTCACCCGGCCGAAGACCGCGTAGCCGAAGCCTTGCGGGCTGGGGTTCTGGTGGTTGAGAAAGTCGTTGTTCTTGACGTTGATGAAGAACTGGCAGGTGGCGCTGTCCACCACGCTGGTCCGGGCCATCGCCAGAGTGCCGGCGTCGTTCTTCAAGCCGTTGGCCGCTTCGTTCTTGATCGGCGCCTTGGCCTGCTTCTGGCTCATCTGCTCGTCGAAGCCTCCGCCCTGGATCATGAAGCCGGGAATGACCCGGTGAAAGATCAGACCGTCGTAAAACTTGTCGTTTACATAGTCGAGAAAGTTTTTTCCAGTGACGGGCGCCTGGTCGAGCAGGATCTCCACGCGCACCTCGCCCAAATTCGTCGACATCAACACAATAGGATTTTCCGCCATGATGGTTTCCTTTCTTGTTTTTCCTAGCACGGAACTTAGTAACGAAGCAACGGCGGGGCCGACCGGAGCGCGTATTGACAAGCTTTTCCCGCTAAAGCTATAGTTCTCCGTCCCGTTATGAACCGGACCCTTCTTTATCTGTTTCTTGTTCCGGCCTTACTGACCGTCCTTCCGCCCAGGAGGGCGGCAGCGGAGATCGTGCACATAGGAATCTCCACGGTCGGCCTCTACGAATTGCCCACCGAGATCGCCAAGCGAAAGGGATTTTATAGAGACGAAGGGCTGGAAGTACGGAAGGTCGCGATCAGAACCGGGCTCCAGGTGGCGGCCCTGCTAGCGGGAGAACTCGATTACTCAACCGTTACCGGCAGCGTCCTGCTGGCTTCGGTGCAGGGGATTCCGGTGAAGACCGTCATGGGTTGGTTCGACCGGCCGCTGCATCTGCTCATCGCCAGACCCCAAATCAAAAAACTCGCCGACCTGAGAGGAAAAAAAATCGCCGTCAGCTCCATCGGTTCTATTCCTCATGCCATGGTCAGGGAAGCCTTTGCGCAGAACGGGCTGAGTCCGGATAAGGACGCCACCTTCCTGGCCATCGGAGGCTCCAGCGACCGGCTGGCGGCGTTGGCCGCCGGCTCCGTCGACGCCACGCCCCTGGACGTGGCGTATGTCGAGAAGGTGGAGAAGTTCGGCTTCAGCAATGTCCTTTATCTTGGCGACGTGGTGCAGCTGCGCCTGGGCGGCTTCGCGGTCGCCACGGAAAAGATCGCCAAGAATCCCGGTCAGATCGCCCGGGTCATCAGAGCCACCCTGAAAGGGGTTAGGTTCCTCAAAAGCCATAGGGAGGAAACCCTGGCTATCATGCGGGACTACCTGAAGCTGAGCGACACCCATGTCGATAGAGTCTATCAATACGCCCTCCTATCGCTTAACGAGGAGGGCACGGTCGCGAAGGCGAGCCTGGATAACGAAATCCGGCTGGCGAGGGAGAAATTCAAGATAAAAGAAGAGATAGCCGAAGCGAAGGTCGCGGACTGGAGATTCGTCAAGGAGATTGCCTCCCGAAGGTAGACCGGGCGGAAGTCAGAGGCGCTCTTTAGAATAGAGGAGGCATACCGTGGAGACCAAGACCAGGCTGGAAGGCATTCTCATTCCCATGCCCACCGCTTTCAAAGAGGACGGCGGCATCGATGAAAACGGCGTCGATGCCCTGGTGGACTTTTATCTCGCGGCCGGCGTCCAGGGATTTTTCGCCCTGGGGACGCACGGCCAGGGCATGGTCATGGAGATCGAGGAGAGAAAGAAGGTGGCCGAGAGGATCGCGCGGCGCGTGCGCGGCAGGGCGCCGATCGTCCTGCACGTGGGAACGGCCAACACTTATTCCTCCATCGAGCTGGCAAGACATGGCGCGGCTCTCGAGGTCGACGCCGTGGCGCTGGTGCCGCCCTATTATTACCCGCATAACGACCATGAGGTTTATGCCCATTACAAAGAGGTCGCCAGAGCCGTGCCCGACGTGCCGATGTTTATATACGACAATACCGAGACCACGCGCGTCCATATCACGCCGCACAAGGTCCTCAAGGTCCAGGAGGCCATCTCTCCCTCCCCGCTCGCCGGCATTAAAGTCTCCTTCCTCCCCTTCGACGCCCTGCTGGGATACGTCTTCAAGCTGCCCTCCTCGATCGGGATATTTCCGGGCTCCATCCTTTCTCTCTTCTCGGGATACTCCCTTGGAGTGCGCGGCGCGATTCATCCGCCGACGACTCCCTTTCCGGAGATCTGCGTCAGGATGTTTCGCGCCCTGAAAGAAGGGAGGCTGGAGGAGGCGCGCAAGGCCCATGATCAGCTCGCCGCCATAGGCCAGGTGGTGGGACGGTATCTGCCGGAGCACGGGAGAGGCGTTTTCGGAGAGATCATGCGCATGCGCGGCCTGCCGGTGCGACGCTTCCCGCGCTGGGAATGTCTGCCGATGAGCCGGCAGCAAAAGGAAGATCTGCAAAAAGGACTTAGCGAAGCCGGAGTCGCCCTCGCGCTGCCCTGACCTGCCGGAGAATGAAGGCGGAGGACAGAATGAAGGCTGCAGCAATGCCAGGAACTCTCGAATGGGGCAAAAAACTCAGCGCTGAGGAAGCCAGGGCATTCACGGACAATATCTGCGCCAAGATGTATGCCCGCTGGGAGGAGAGGATCTTCCAGGGGAGTTTCATGCGCGACCTGGAGGCGGGACGGCTTCCGCTCGAGACTATTCGTCTTTTCTGGCAGCACTGGTACAGCTATCCGCTGGAGATCAACAATTTTCACCTGATCATCTACCAGAGACATATGGCGTTCTTCTCCCGTCACCGGGAGCTCCTCGCTCCTTACGTCGGAAAAATCAGCGACGAGCTGGTGAACCCGAGCGTGCCCGGCCACATCCAGGTGCTCATCAAACAGGGAGAGATGTTCGGAGCCAGCCTCGATGAAATGGTCAACTGCCGGGTATTCCCCGAGTGCCGCGCCCTGACCGAGTTCGCGCGCGGGCTGGTCTACGAAGGAACCATGATCGAGTGGTGGGCGCGCTCCTTGAACGAGGAGATGTTCGGCCACTGGTCAAGAAAATGGCGCCGGGCGCTGCTGGACAAGTACCGCTTCGAGGATGCCCGGCTGCACTATTTCCAGGTGCACGAGGAAGCGGATCTGCACGAGCATGAAGACGGTCTGATGGCGCATGGGCAGGTGGCGCGGCTCGTGTTTCAGACGATGCTCCAGGACGGCCTGGTGTGGAGCCGTCCGGGATGGGGCCCGGAGTACTGCTGCCTGACTAACGCGGATTACGTTGCGATGTTCCACGACGGCATCTACCAGCACGCCCGCGAATCGGGCCATTTTTCTTGAATGTATCTCCTCATAACAGTCCTGATCATCTCAGCCTTGCTCGCTTCAGGATCTGTCGCTGAGGCGGGCTCCATCCACGGGGAAGTCAAATTCACCGGGGCTCTGCCAAAGTCGAACAGAATCAAAGTCACCAAGGATCAGGACTACTGCGGCGAATTCGTCCGCGACGAAACTTATCTGGTCGGCGCCGCCGGGACTCTGAAGAACGCCGTCGTCTTCCTGGACAAGGCGCCGCCCAAGGCGGCCCCGTCGGGCAAGGAGCATATCCTTGAAAACAGCGGCTGCCGCTTCGTTCCCCGCATCCTGGCCATGATCAAGGGAGAAAAGCTGATCACCAAGAACAGCGATACGAAGCTTCACATCGTCCACTCTTATCTCGACAAGCGCACGGTCTTTAACGTCTCCCTGCCTTTCCGGGGCCACACACTGGAGGTCTCTCGAAGGATCGATAAGACAGGCGTCCTGCAGGTGAACTGCGACACCCACGCCTGGATGCGCGGCTACATCCACGTCTTCGACCATCCCTATTTCGCCGTGAGCGACGACCAGGGGCGCTTCGAGATCCCCGATGTCCCGCCGGGAAAATACACGCTGAAGGCCTGGCACGAAGGAGGAGGGATTCAGACTAAGGAGATCACAGTGACGGATGTGGGTGAGTTCAAGGTCGTCTTCAAGTTCAAAAAAGGCGATAGAACGACCTAACGCCTGCAAGCGGCTAAGCCCCTATCCACCAACGCCGGTAGCCTGCCGCCTGCCATGGCTGCGAAGCCGGGATTACTTCTGATTCAGTAAGTGAATAAAGATTGCCGCGAGAAGGAGAAAATTTGCCACAAGAACGATTCCTACTCGACTGAACGCGAAGCCGAGGAATTCAACCATCGGCATGCCAATTAATTTTGCGAAGACAGCAAGTAAAAACACAATCACCCCGAGTATCCCTAATGTTACAACTAAAGATTTCATGGTTTTACCCTCCCCTGACGGGCCTTTTTCGAAGGTACCTAAACGTGGTGAGGATGGATGTTAACACGTCCGTAAAACCCGGGCCAGCTCAAGCCGTATTCAAGGCCCCTGCGCCGGCCCTTTCCTCTAAGTGTCCGTGATTCTAAAAGATTGAGAATGAGCTGACAAGAGGAAAATTAACACTGAATTTCATCCTCTCACGCTGATCTGGCCCCCGAGCCTGCGGGCGATCAGGGCGGCGATAACGACGAGACCTACGATCAGGACCGCCACCACGGTCGCCTTTTCGAACTCCGCGCCGGCGGCGAAATCGAGCATCAGTAGAGACAGCGTCCTCGATCTGCCGGTCCCGAGCAGCACGACCGTGCTGATATCGCGCGCCGCGGAGATGAACCCCACCAGCGCCACGGTGATCAAGGCGGGAAACAGCAGAGGAAAAATGACCCGCCGGTAGGTGTAGAACCACCCGCCGCCGCAGATCCTGGAGGCCTCTTCCAGGTCGTTTCCCAATTGCAGCAGCATGCTCTTGATGAGCTGGCTGCCGAACGGCATGCTCTTGATCACCATCGCTATCATCAAGAGGTAGATGGTCCCGTAGATGGGAAGAAAAATCTTCGTTTGCAGGAAGGTCCAGAGCAGCGCCACGCCCATCAGGATGCCGGGGATGGACCAGGGCAGCCAGGAAAGAAAATCCAGGACCGCCCTGCCGCGGAAGCGGCTCTTGACGATAACGTAGGCGATCATGGAGTAAAAGAGCACCCCCACGACCCCCGTGCCGAGGCCGATCGCGATGGTGTTCCAGAGCGAGCGCACGAGCACCGGATCGCTCAAGGCCGCCCGCCAGTTCTCCAGCGTCCAGGGCTCCGCGATATTGAAGAACCCGAACAGCTTCATGAAGGTGCCGACCAGCAGCAGTCCCATCGGGATGAAGGTGATGCCCGCGGCTATGAGGAGGACCAGGAAAAACGCCGGAATG
>JACPDC010000122.1 GCA_016184235.1 Deltaproteobacteria bacterium
TATGTCGTCGGGCTCGGACTGACCCGCGATCCCTACATCAGCGTCGGGCTGCAGAACATGTGGGCCAACATAGGGGAACAACAGTTCCACCTGCCTACGAGAGCGGCGCAGGTCATCCCGGGCCATATCGGGCTGGTTATCCCCGACCTGGAATCACTGAAGAGCCGCTTAAAGGGGATTGAAGAGCAGCTGAAAGGGAGCCGCTTCTCCTGGTCCGCCGAGGCCGATCATGTGGCCGTCACCTGCCCCTGGGGCAACCGCTTTCGCTGCTACGCCCCAGGCAAATTCGGCGACATGCTGCTCGGCATCCCCTACGTGGAGTTTGACGTGAGACAGGGGGCCGCGGCGGGGATCGCGCGATTTTACCAGCAGGTGATGCGCGCCCCTTCGACCCTCGGCGCCGATAACGGCGCTCCGCTCGCGCGCGTCGCCATCGGGCGCGGCCAGTGGCTCTGCTTTAAGGAAACCGAAAGGGAGATCCCGCCGTACGACGGCCACCACATCGCCGTATACATCGCCAACTTCTCCGGCCCCTACGGCTTTCTCAAGGAGCGCAACCTGCTCATGGAAGACGTGCGCAACCACCAGTTCCGCTTCAAGGAGATCGTCGATCCCCAAAGCGGCAAGAAGCTTTTCGAGGTCGAGCACGAGGTGCGCAGCCTGCGCCATCCGATGTACCAGCGCCACTTTGTGAACCGGAACCCGGAGCAGATCCAGAGGAATTACAAGCGCGGCCGCGACGCCTTGATTCCGTTCGGCGGCTAGCCGCTTGATTTCTTTTTCGTTGCCGCCTCTCGGCCGTCGCCTGTGCTCGCCGCAGGTTGGATAAAACGATGGCAGACAATCGATCTCCTACAAAGCCCAAGATCGCGGTCTTTTCCGGGCCGACGGCCACCATCCAGAACAGCGAGCCGCTGGTCACCAGCAACAAGGGGCGCGAGAAGCACGGCCTGCCCTTGCGCCGAAACCCGAACGGCAGTGCGATGCGCTTCGACACCCTGAGGCCTCAGCGGATTGCCGCCCCGGTAACCGTCTACATCGAGCAGTTCAGCGCCCATCCTTTGGAGCGCGACGCCGCCGAGCTATACGGGCCGCCGGACGGCTACGTGGATAAAAACGGCGCCTTTCATAGAGAGCGCCAGGGGACCGGCGACATCCCCGTCTACGAGGTGACGCTCCGTCCGGAAGACGGACTCTACCCTTTGCCGTACATGGCGCGCCAGGCCGGCGGGCAGGCCTGGGAGGGGGATGGCGCGAGAGCGCTCGCTGCTGCGGAGCTCTGCCGCCAGCCGTTCTATCCCGATGGCTCGCGCCTGTTCGAGGAGATCGACCGGCTGGGCATCGGCGATGAGGGCGTGGCCAACCTCCTTTCCTCCAAGGCCTCCTTTGATTTCTATCGGGCCGCCCCTTCAGCCGGCTATAAAAAGGGGCTGGCCGAGGCTTACCGGACGGACGTCGGCGCCGGCGATATCCCGCCCGAAGCCCTCGGCGAGGATTTTTTTCCCTACCGCCCCGGCTATCTCAGGCGGGAGCCGCCGATGGCTGTCCTCGCCCGCCTGACCAATGTGGTGCAGAAGGCCCTGGCCAGCGGTCAATACCTGGGAGCGATCTGGCTCGAGGGCAGCCCGTTTGTTGAAGAAAGCAGCTATTGGCTGAACCTGTTGATCGACACCGCGGCGCCGATCGTCGGCAACGCCTCGCAGAGGGCGCACGGCGCCGTGAGCAACGACGGCGACAGAAACATCATCGACGCCGTGGAGTACATCACCGCTCGCGTTTGGGCCGATGAAAGCGGCCGTAACTGCGTTGGTGGGGTGGTGATACAGGACGAGCAGATATTCACCGCGCGTGACGTGCAGAAGGCCGACGCCCGGCCCGGCGGCTACGTGGCCACCGGAGGGCACGGCGGCATCATCGGCAGCGTGGGCCAGGCCGGAACACCGGTCCTGACCTTCAAGACCATCAAGCGACACACGCACGCCTCTGCGGTGAATCTAACCCGTCTGCCGCAATCTGTAGAAAGGACCCGGCGCGAGGGCGGCAGGATCGCGAGAGTCGCCGTTCAGATCAAAAACGATCAGGGCGAGCTCCTGGCGGGCGCTATTCCCAAGGTCACGATCGTGAAGCATGCCCGTTATCTGCCTGAAGACTCCTCGGGCGACCCCGCGGCCGAAGTGGATATCCTGGCGCGCATCGAGAAAAACTTGCGCGAGGCGCCGCTCGCCGGCTTCGTGGCCGAAGGGGCGGCGCCGTTCGGCTCGATGAGCAACTCCGTCGATGCCGCCTTGAGGCGCGCTACTCTAAGCGGCATGCCGGTAGTGAAAGTGGGGCGGGGCAACGCCGAGGGGCCGGTCGATCCGACGCGCGTCCCCTTCTGCATCGCCGGGAGCAATCTGACGGCTACCAAGGCGCGGCTGCTTCTCATGGCCTGCCTGATGAAATTCGGCAGCCTGCCGCATGCCGCGAATCCCGAACGGCCGACGCCCGGAGAGCTCGAGGCGGTCAAATCCAAGCTCGCCGAGTACCAGGCCGTCTTCGACACACACTAGACAGTTGCCGTGAGCAACCGGCGTACAGAATACTTGTTGAAGCTCGTGCGCGGTAAGAGCTTCCGCAGCGCGCTCAAGGCAATCGCCGAGCTGCGGATGATGAACGACGCGGGACTCGCGGGCGCCGTCGCGCAGGGCCGGGCGCCGGATGAGCAGCGTGAGTTCCAGCGCCGGATCGCGCGGCTCGTTCTGGAGAGGGGCCTCGAAGGCCTGGTTGCCGAGTGGACGGCGCTGGGAGAGGCGAAATGGCGCGCCGAGCTGATCAGCGAGATCGGGCAGTTCCTGCATCTCTGGGTGTACCCTGCCACCGTTGAATTGGGCCTCGCGGCGCTGGAGGATCCGAGCAGGGAGGTCCAGATCAAGTCCATCTGGATGTTCCTCGGATTCGTCCGAGAGCCATCCGCCAAAGAAAGGAAGCCCGAGAAAACCGATTCAGGGCGGCGATATCAGGAGGCGGCCAATACACTTCGGGGATGGATCACGCCGGCGCGTCGATCGCGAATGACCCGGGGGTTCGCCGCGATGCTGGAGCGGCACCGCCGGGAGCCCTATCCTGTTCTCCCCGAGGTCGTGGAATTGATCGGCTATACGGCCAACCAGGAAGATCGCCAGGCAATCGCGCTCCTGGAAGAGTTGCGTCTCAAATCTGGCGAGCCGCATCGCGTCTCCTACGAGCGCGTCGATAAGGCGAACTTCGAATGGTTTGAAAAATTGGCGCTGGCGAAAAAAGGCGTCGCTCCGGAGGAAATGGTCCGAATCAAACACACCCCGACCGGATTGCTGGACAAGAAGCTGCTGGAACGGAGCCTGGCCCGGATCAGAGAGCGCGCGCCGTGAGCCGGGGATTTTCCGATGGATCGGGCTTGCAAAGCGCGTTTGAAATGCCTATTGTCCGGTCGCGTCGATTATAGGAGGGTTTTATGATTGCACGCTTCTCGACACTGCGTAGCCTTCTGGTCGCCGGAGTCCTTGCTACTGTGCTGGTGGCGGCGCTGGCGCTCGCCCAGCAGACCCAAGAGCAACCATCAGCCCAGCCTGACGCGCCCCCCGCGGCGCCGCGCGGGCCAAAACCGGCCCCGAGCATGCAGCCGCAGTTCCCCACGGTGCCGGGGCGTCCCGACATTCCCAACGCTGAACTGACAAAGAAGCTCCGCGGCGTCCGGCCGCCGCCGTCCCCGACAGCGCCGGACAAGCTGCCGGTCGCGCAGCTCAAGCTCCCCAAGGGCTTCAAGGTCGAGGTCTATGCCAGCGGGATCGCGAACGCGCGCTCGCTCAGGCTCGGTGACAAGGGGACCGTCTTCGTCAGCAACCGGGTGCTCGACAAGATCTATGCCATCTTCGAGCGGGACGGGAAGCGCGAGACCAAGGTCATCGCGTCGGGGTTGGACCGGCCGAACGGGCTCGCCTTCCACGCCGGCACGCTCTACATCGCCGAAGGCACCAAGATCTCGAAGCTCGAAAAGATCGAGGACAACCTCGACAACCCGCCCCAGCCCGTCGTCATCTATGACGACCTGCCCAATCATCAGTCTCACGGATGGAAGTTCATGGCCATCGGCCCGGACAACAAGCTCTACTTCAACGTCGGCGCGCCGTGCAATATCTGCGTCCCGCCCGTGGAAAACGCGCAGATCCGGCGCATCAACCTCGACGGCAGCGGCGTGGAAGTGGTCGCGCGCGGCGTGCGCCAATCGGTCGGCTTCGACTGGCACCCGGTGACGAAGGAGCTCTACTTCACCGACAACGGCCGCGACTGGCTGTCGGAGGATCTGCCCGAGGACGAGCTCAACCGCGTCACCAGGATCGGCCAGCATTGCGGCTTCCCGTACTGCCACCAGGGCAATTTCACCGACCGCGACGTCGGCTGGGGCCGCTCGTGCGACGAGTTCGTAAAGCCGGTCGCCCTGCTCGGCCCGCACAGCGCGGCGCTCGGCATGCGCTTCTACACCGGCCGCATGTTCCCCACCGCCTACCGCAACGCCATCTTCATCGCGCGGCACGGCTCCTGGAACAGGACGAAGAAGATCGGCGGCGACGTGGTGGTGGCGAAGCTGAGCAAGGACGGCACCGTGAAGTCGATCGAGCCGTTCCTCACCGGCTTCCTCCAGAACAACGAGTACAGCGGAAGGCCGGTCGACGTGCAGGTCACGAAGAACGGCTCGCTCCTGGTCTCGGATGACTACGCGGGCGCAGTCTACCGGGTCACCTACGCCACCGAGCGCACCGCCAAGCGTTAAGGCCGCTCTCAAGGCCCTAAACGAAGTTGACGAAGATCGAGTTGGCGACGGAGAGGCCCCGGCGCGTGAGACGGAGCGTTTCATCCTCCTCCGCCATCAGACCTCCATCCAGCCAATCGCGAATTTGGGGATAAAACTCCGCGGGCCTTTTTCCGAAGCGGCGCGAAAACTCCCGGGCTGAAACCCCGCGCGTCATCCTCAGACCGAGGAACATGAACTCGGCCGCGGCCTTGGCGAGATCGCTTCGCTCCCTGCCTGCGACGGCGTTCCCCTCTTTTCGGATCTTTTCCATGTAGCCGCCCGGATTCTTCTCGTTCTGCCACCTGCAGCCCGAGGCGCCGTCGTCCCGTTTGTAGGAGTGCGCGCCCGCGCCGATCCCCAGATAATCCCCACCCTGCCAGTAATTGACATTGTGGCGCGACTGGCATCCGCGCCTGGCATAGTTGGAGATCTCGTAGCGCTCCAGCCCGGCGCGCCCAAGCCTCTCCTCGATCAACTCCGCCATCGCGATCTCGTCTTCCTCAGGCAAACCGCGAATCCTGCCCTGCTGGTATTCCCGATGAAAAGGGGTCCCTTCCTCTATCGTCAGGTTATAGGCCGACAGGTGAGGCGGGCGAAAGCTCAACGCCTCCTCCAGATCGGCTTTCACATCCGCCAAGGATTGTCCCGGGACGGCATAGATCAGGTCCAGGTTGAAATTGTCAAAGCCCGCCCGCCGAACCATCTCCAAGGCCTGCCGGGTC
>JACPDC010000123.1 GCA_016184235.1 Deltaproteobacteria bacterium
CATGTGCGGGGTTCTGCCGACGGCGGTCTTTCTCTTTGCCGCAAACGCGCTGGGCGCGAGCCGGGCCCGGCTGCTCAAGCACTGCCATTCCGGCGACGTGATCCCGATGAGAGAAGTGGTGGGCTACGCCAGCGTGGCGGTGGAGTTTTAGCCCTGTCGCGGAGGAGGACGCGTTTGGAGAATGAAACCATGAGAGGATCGCAAGTTAGTTTTTTTCTACTGCTAGCTTTGCTGGTTGGCCCTGCCATAGCGGAGCCCGCCCAGCGCCAACGACCGGGAGCTGACACAGCGGCCTCTAGTCGTGAGGCTATCGGAAAAGGGAAGGTCAGAGAGACCCTCGCTCAACTAGAAGCCGGGGCCTTAGCGGCGGAAAAGGGCAGCCAATGGGAAGAGGCCTCGAATTCCTACCGTGAGGCTTCAAGAGCAGCCAGGATCAGCGGACACCTGGAAAAGGCTCTCTCTTACGCTAACAAAGCCGTGGAGATGGGGGAGAAAGCAAGGGAGCCGGAGCTTCAGGTCAAGGCCATTTTGCAACTTTCCCAGGCCCTTGGGCGATTAGGACAACACGCCAAGAGAAGGGAATGGCTTCAGAAGGGGATCGGGATCGCCAAACTGATTTCCCCTGGGCCGTCCAAAGAGAATGTCGAGGCGAACCTGCATAAGGAACTGGGAGCGGATTTCTTGCGTACTAAAGAAACCCAACAGGCCGTAGACTATCTTTCCTATTCCCTTCAGGTCCAGGAGTCCAGATTAGCCCGTGTTAAAGGCCGCCGCCGCGCCGCCCTCCAACGCATTCAGAACGCGGAGTTTCAGGTGGTGGGCGCCCTCGAGCGCCTCGGTCATGCCTATCAAGACGCAGGTAAATCCACAGAGGCGATAAAAGCCTATGAAAGGGGTCTCGGTATTATCAGGGAATCCGGTTTAAAGACCCACTTCGAGAGCAGTCTCTATCAGCGGTTGGGCCGGCTCTATCTTGGCCAGAAGGACTACGCGCGCGCCGAGGAGAATCTCAAGAGAGCGCTCGGCATGGCTGAAAAACTACAGCATGCGCAAGTCATCCAGCGCGCCAGCGGCCAAATTGGAGATCTCCTCCGTCAGACCCAGAGGCCTTCTGAGGCGATATCGTATTATAAAAAAGCCGTAGACATCATTGAGTCCACCCGTTCGCTGCTTGAGTCTGAGGAATTGCGCACCTCTTTTTTCGAGGACAAAGGGCAGATCTACGGGGGGATGATCTTGGCCCACCTCGAGGCAGGCAACGTGGAGGAGGCCTTTAACTACAGCGAGAGGGCGCGCTCCAGGGCCTTCCTGGACATTTTGGGAAGCAAGGTGCAGTTGGCGCGGGGAACTTTGCTCGAGCACGAGAGGGCCTTGCAGGCGAGGATCAGTATTTTGCGGGCCATGATTGTGGAGAGGGAGGCGGACGCAGCCGAAGAGGCCGGCGCCCCTGAAGCGATAGGGGCATCTAGGAGAGGGGAGGAGGCGAGACGGGAGCTGGAGGATGCGCAGCAGGCGTACAGCGACTTTCTTGCCAGAGTCAGGAAGGAGGATAAAGAGCAGGCCTCGCTGATGAGCGTCGAGCCTCTGACGTTGAAGGAGGCGCAGCAGCTTTTGGAGCCCGGAGTGACGATGCTGGAGTATTTCGTGGTGCGGGGTAGGGCCATGCTCTGGGTGGTGGAAAAAGATAGAGCGAACTTTGTCAGGCTCTCCCTGAACAGGAGCGAGCTCGTCTCAAAGGTTACCGCCTTAAGAGAGAGCATCTATCAGATGGACGAAAAGGGAAAATTCAAGCAAACGTCCGAAGAGCTCTATCGGGCCCTGATCACGCCGGCGCTGCCCCATATTCGGGGCAAAGAGCTTCTCATCGTCCCGCATGACGTGCTCCATTATCTCCCCTATCACGCGCTCCTTTCAGGCCAGGGCAAATACCTGATTCAGGATTATCCGATCTACTACCAATCCAGCGCCAGCCTGATGCAGTTCACCAGGGAGAAGAGGAAGGCGAGTGGCAACGACAGGGTGTTGGTCATGGGCAACCCGACCTTGGGCGATGAGGCCTACAATTTGCGGTTTGCCGAGAGGGAGGCGAAGGAGGTGGCCAGGGTCTATCCCGGGAGCGCTGTCTATCTCAGGGCCGAGGCAACCAAGCCCAGGGCAGTCTCAATGAGTTCCAAATATGACATCCTCCATTTTGCGGTGCATGGGGAACTGAACCAGGAAGACCCTTTAAGTTCGGGTCTGCTGCTGGCAGGAGAAGGAGCGACAGACGGGAAGCTCAAGGCGAGCGAGATTTTCTCGCTAAATCTCGAGGCCGACACGGTGGTGCTCTCTGCCTGTGAGACGGGATTGGGCAAGATCACCAATGGGGACGAGATCATCGGGCTTACCCGGGCATTCATCTACGCCGGGACGCCTTCCGTCGTCACCACGCTTTGGAAGGTCAACGACCGGGCGAGTTACGAGTTGATGAAGGAGTTTTATAGTAATCTAAAGAGGGCAAAAAAGTCTGAGGCCTTGAGACAGGCCCAGCTCAAGATCATGAAGAGTTATCCTCACCCCTTCTTCTGGGCCGCTTATGAACTTAACGGAGAGAGATAGACCCTTCGGATTGCCACCGGCGAATTTTATGGTGTTCGTATTGTATGCCTGTTTATCGTCTGATCGATGAGATTATTTTTCCTCCGCCCGAGGAGGCCGAGGCGGATGGCTTGCTGGCGGTCGGCGGGGACTTGAGCAGCGCGCGGCTGCTGCTCGCCTACAAGTTGGGGATCTTCCCATGGTACAGCGAGGGGCAGCCTATTCTCTGGTGGTCGCCGGACCCCCGGCTGGTCCTCGAGCCGGCGGAGTTTCACATCTCTCACCGCCTGCGCCAAATCCTCAACCAAGGGACTTTTCAGGTCACGTTTGATCAGGCCTTCGAGCCCGTAATCCGGGCCTGCGCCGCGACCCCGCGCCCGGGACAGGACGGAACCTGGATCACTCCCGAGATGGAGAAGGCCTACATCCGTCTGCACAAAGAGGGGTTCGCCCATTCCGTGGAGACTTGGCTGGATGGGGAGTTGGCGGGAGGGATTTACGGGGTTTCGCTGGGAAGGTGTTTCTTCGGGGAATCGATGTTTTCCCACAAATCCAATGGATCGAAGGTGGCTCTGGCTCGGTTGATCGAGCGATTGAAGGCCTGGGATTTTCACCTGCTGGACGCCCAAGTGGCGACGCGGCACATGATGAGCCTGGGGGCTAAAGAGATACCCCGAGCCGCTTTTCTCAAGCGCCTGAGAGAGGCTCTAAGATCTGCGACGATTCAGGGAAAGTGGCCCGCTCAGCTGTGAATTCTTGTTCCCCTCCGACGGCGGCGTTATAGGGCTTTGACGAATGGGGAGATAGCATGGCGCTCTACGACGTGGTGGTTCACGGCGGCAGACTGATCGACGGCACGGGGAATCCCTGGTTCTACGGCGATGTCGGAGTCAAAGACGGAAAGATCGCCGCCATCGGAAAGATAAACCCGGCCTCAGGGAGCAGGACGATCTCGGCCAAGGGACTCGTGGTGACGCCGGGCTTTATCGACATGCACACCCACAGCGATCAGCCGCTGGTTGCCGACGGCAACGCCGAGAGCAAGGTCCGGCAAGGGGTGACTCTGGACATCATCGGCGAAAGCCAAACCGTGGCGCCACTCGAAGGTCCGGTTCTGGAGGAGTACCGCGCCGAGCATCGGCGCCGCAACGGCATCGAGACGGACTGGAACACCTTCACCGGCTATTTCGAGCGCGTGATGAAGGGCGGCATTTCGATCAACGTCGCCTCCGGCGTCTCGCCGCAGCAGGTAAAGCAGGTCGTGGTCGGCTTCGAGGAACGGCCTGCCACGCGCGCGGAGCGGCAGGAGATGAACCGGTTGATCGCGCAGGCGATGGAAGAGGGCGCATTGGGTCTCACCGCCGCCTGGCATGCCAAAGGGCCGGAGAACCCCGACGAGGTCGTCGAGATGGCCCGGGTGGTCAAGCGCTACGGCGGCTACTACGGGGTCCATCTCGGCAGCGAGGGCTTCGATATCTTTGAGGAGCTGGAGAAGGCGATCCGGGTTGCCGCGGAAGCGGAAATACCGGTTCACATCTATCATCTCAAGATGCGGGCCAAGAGCAACTGGGGACGCGTTCGCGAGGTCATCGAGCAGGTCGAGGAGGCGCGCAGGAAGGGGCTCGACATAACCGCCAACCAGTATCCCTACACCGCGATGCAGCATCCGTGGCGCAGGTTGTTTCCCCGCTGGGTGCAGAATGCCCCCGCGAGCGAGACCATCCCGCAGTTCAAAAATCCGGCCTTTCGCGCCAGGGTTATCGGCGATCCGGAGTTCAAGCAGTATGTCAACGAGCACGGCGGCTGGGAGGGTGTGGTGGCGGCCCGCTTCGACACGCCTGCCCTGAAACCCTTCGAGGGAAAAACCATCGCCGAGATTGCCAAGACACGCGGGCAGGATCCGGCGAGCGCCTGCTTCGATCTCATCTACGAAGAGGGGGCCTTTGTCCCCGGGGTGCACCATACGATGTCCGAGGAAGATGTCAGAGCGGTGATGCGCATGCCCTGGGTCTCGGTCGGCTCCGACGGCGGCGCGTTGAATCTCAACTATCCGGGCAAACCGCATCCGCGCAGCTTCGGGACTAATCCGAGGGTCCTCGGAAAATATGTCCGTGAGGAAGGAGTCCTGACTTTGCAGGATGCGATCCGCAAGATGACCTCTCTGCCGGCTCAGCTCTTAGGGCTCAAGGAGCGCGGCCTTCTGCGCGAGGGCTATTGGGCCGACATCGTGGTCTTCGATCCGGATACCGTCTCCGACACGGCCACCTACGAAAATCCCAAACAGTATCCCAGGGGGATCGACTACGTGCTGGTCAATGGCGCGCTGGTGATCGACGGCGGGGGCCACACCGGCGCCCGGCCCGGCAGAATCGTCTACGGCCCGGGAAAGGTTCGCTCGGGGACCTGGCTCGCTCCCCGAAAGCAATAGTGCGGTGGTTAATCTGTACCTCCACGACTGGTGCTTTCGGGTCGCTCGCCAGGCCCCCTCGCTCCCATGGGAAAACCGTGAAAGGGAGAAGGTTTGGTCGCTGGCTCGGTTGACAGCCCTACCTGGATTGTATAGCGTCAGGCCGGATTTTTTTACCAATCCGGCAAGCGAGGAAAAAATGTCAGAGATAGGGCCGGTTAAAAGCGGCAGGGTTAAAGTCAATGACGTCAACTTGTACTATGAAATCTACGGCCAGGGAGATCCTCTGGTGCTTATCGCCGGGACGGGAATCAGCTGCGCGCCGTGGCGGCCTTTTCAGGTCCCCGAATTTTCCAAACATTATCAGCTCCTCACCTACGACCATCGCGGCCTGGGCCGAAGCGACAAACCGGACATGCCCTACTCCACGCGGCTCTTTGCCCGCGACTGCGCCGGTTTGATGGAGGCTCTCGGGATTCGAAAAGCTCACATCATGGGC
>JACPDC010000124.1 GCA_016184235.1 Deltaproteobacteria bacterium
GAGCGCAGCACTTACGTGCTCGTCTCCAGTTTGCTGCTTATCCTTCTATACTGGCAATGGCGGCCGATGACCGCCATCGTTTGGGAAGTAGGCAATCCCGCCGCTCAACGTCTCCTGGAAGTCCTCTTCTGGCTGGGATGGATCATCGCCCTCCACTCCACCTTCTTGATCAACCACGCCGCTCTCTTCGGGTTGGAGCAGGTCTATCTATACGCCCGCGGCAAAGAGCATCCTCCGCCTAAATTCAGGATGCCGGAGCTTTACCAGTACGTGCGTCATCCGACCATGATGGGCTTTCTGGTCGCTTTTTGGTCGACTCCGGTGATGACGCTGGGCCATCTCGTATTCGCGCTTGCCGCGACAGTCTACATCTTCATCGGTATTTGCTTGGAAGAACGCGATCTTACGAACTCCTTCGGCGAAGCCTACAGGGAGTATCGGCGGCGCGTCTGGATGGTTCTTCCGCTGCCAAGAAAAAAAGACTGAAACCCTTGGAACGATTTGAACGGTTCAAACCGTTCGAGCCGTTTAAGCCGTTCAATCCGTTAGTTGAAACCATTTGGCCGGTCCATTATAGTGAAGCGATGATTGCGCGGCGCAAAACCAGGCAGATCCAGGTGGGTAAGGTCCGGGTCGGCGGCGATGCGCCGATCACCGTGCAGTCCATGACCAAAACGGACACCCGCGACGCGGATGCTACGGTGGATCAGATCTGGGCCCTGGAGGCGGCGGGCTGTGAGATCGTCAGGCTCGCCGTCCCGGTGCGCGAGGCGGCGGAAAAGCTCGCCGAGATCAGAAAACAGATCCGCATACCGCTCATCGCCGATATCCATTTCAACTACAAGCTCGCCGTGATCGCTCTGGAGCAGGGGGTGGACGGGCTCCGCCTCAATCCCGGCAACATCGGGGCGCGCTGGTGCGTGGAGGAGGTCATCAAGGTCGCTTCCGAGCGCAAGATCCCGATCCGGATCGGGGTCAACGCCGGCTCGCTCGAAAAGGAGCTGCTGCAAAAATTCAACGGCCCGACCGCCGAGGGGATGGTGCAGAGCGCGCTGCGCCACATCCGGATTCTAGAGGATCTCGGCTACCGGGAGATCAAGGTCTCCCTCAAGGCCTCGGATCCGCGCATGATGATCGAGGCTTACCGGATACTGGCGGACCAGGTGGACTATCCCTTTCACCTGGGTGTCACCGAGGCGGGCACTCCGACCGCGGGCACGATCAAGTCGTCGGTGGGAATCGGCACCCTCCTGGCCGAAGGCATCGGCGACACCATCCGCGTCTCGCTGTCAGCCGATCCCGTCGAGGAGGTGCGAGTAGGCTTAGAGATCCTGAAATCCCTGGGTCTGCGCAAGGAAGGCTTGACTTTTGTCGCCTGTCCCTCCTGCGGCCGCGCGGATATCGACCTGGTGGGTCTGGCCAAGGAAGTGGAGCAGCGGATGATCCCTTTCAGCAACAAAAACATCCATGTAGCGGTCATGGGTTGCGAGGTCAACGGCCCGGGAGAGGCGCGCGCCGCCGACCTCGGCGTCGCCGGCGGCAAGGGGATCGGACTGATCTTTAGAAAAGGCGCGGTGATCCGCAAGGTCCCGGAGGCCCGCATCGTGGATGCCTTGATGGAGGAAGTGGAGAAGCTCGCGGCCGAAAGAGAAGCCGACAAAGCGGCCCCGGTGGACGATTAACCCCACCCTCTAGGATGACATCGTGCGCTGGAGCAATTCTTTTATCCCGACACTGAAAGAAAATCCTGCTGACGCGGAAGTGGTGAGCCACAAGCTGCTGGTCCGCGCCGGAATGATCCGGCAAGTCAGCCGGGGGATCTACGACTACCTGCCGCTGGCGCTCCGTGTCATCCGCAGAATTGAAGCCATCGTCAGGGAAGAGATGAACCGCGCCGGGGCCCAGGAGCTCCTCCTCCCCATCGCCTCCCCGGCGGAGCTCTGGCAGGAGAGCGGGCGTTGGGAGGTCTACGGCAAGGAGCTGGTCCGATTTAAAGACCGCCACGAAAGAGACTTCTGCCTGGGGCCCACGCACGAGGAGGTCGTCACGGACCTCGTGCGCCGGGTGGTGCGCTCCTACCGCGAGATCCCTGTGAACCTCTACCAGATCCAGACCAAGTTTCGCGACGAGGTGCGGCCGAGGTTCGGTCTGATGCGGGGACGCGAGTTCATCATGAAAGACGCCTACAGCTTCCACGCCGACATCGAGGACTGCCGCCGCGAATACGATAATATGTTCCAGACCTACAAGCGGATATTTACCCGCTGCGGCCTCAAATTTCGGCCCGTGGAGGCGGATACCGGGGCGATCGGCGGAACCCTCTCTCATGAATTCCAGGTGCTCGCCGATTCGGGAGAGGACGCGATAGTGAGCTGCAATCATTGCGAGTACGCAGCCAATGTGACGAAGGCCGAAGTCAAAACCGAGAGACTTTCCGCTCGCAACTTGAAGGAGAGCTCCCCCCCTTTGAAAAAAGTCGCCACCCCGGGAAAGAAGAGCGTGGCCGAAGTCGCCGGATTTCTCTCGTTGCCGCCGGACAGGTTCATCAAGACCCTCATTTACAAGGTCGATCAAGGGGAGCTGGTGGCTGTCCTGGTGCGCGGCGATCACGAGGTCAACGAGTTAAAACTCCAGGCGGCCCTGGACTGCCCGGAGGCGACACTGGCCAGCGAGGCTGAGTTGGAAAAAGCGACGCGCCTGGCCCCCGGGTTTCTGGGACCGATCGGCCTCAAGCTGCGCGTCGTCGCGGACCGAGCCATTCAAGGGCTGCGCGGCGCCGCGACCGGGGCGAACGAAGCGAACTATCACTACGTGGAGGTGGACCAGGAGAGGGACTTTACACCTTCCTCCTTTGCCGATCTGCGCCTGGCCGCGGCCGGCGACCCCTGCCCCCGGTGCGATCAAGGCTCCCTCGAATCCTATCGCGGCATAGAAGTCGGGCAGGTCTTTTGCCTGGGAAAGAAATACAGCGAGCAAATGGGCGCGACCTATCTGGACGCCGAAGGGAGGGAGCAGCCCATCGAGATGGGCTGCTACGGCATCGGCATCAGCCGCCTGCTCGCCGCGGCCATTGAGCAGAATCATGACGCCAACGGTATCCTATGGCCGATGGCCATTGCGCCCTTTCACGTGCTGCTCCTGCCGATCAACTACCAGGAAAAAAACCTTCGGGAAGTCGTCGACGGCCTTTATGACGATCTGTCGAAGCGCGGCCTGGAGCTGCTGCTCGATGATCGGGACGAGCGGCCCGGGGTCAAATTTAAAGACGCGGACCTCGTCGGAATCCCGCTCCGGGTCACGGTGGGCGCGAAGGGGCTGGAGAAGGGGTGCGTCGAGCTGCGCTGGCGGCGTGAGGGAAAGACCGCGGAGATCCCGGTGGGCGAGGCCGCGGCACGAATCCATGCGCTTGTTACCGAGGCGCTGAGGTCCTAGAGAATGGCGTCGACCTTACAGTTAGTTCGTTCTCCGGGCTCCATGCGGGAGCGTCTGATTCTCGCCCTCGACGTCGACGATCTCGAGAGAGCGAAGAAAACGGTCAGGCTGCTGGCCGGCGCAGTGGGGATGTTCAAGGTCGGCAAGCAGCTTTTTACTCTCGCCGGGCCCCAAGCGGTGAAATTGATCCACGAAATGGGCGGCGAGGTATTCCTCGACCTCAAGTTTCACGACATCCCGACCACGGTAGCCAAAGCGGCGATCGAGGCAACCCGCCTCGGGGTCAAGATGTTCAACGTCCACGCCTCCGGCAGTCTGGAGATGATGCGCCTCACCGTGAGGGAGATCGGCAGGGTCTGCCGCCAGGAGAACCTGAGAAAACCGATTATGCTGGCGGTCACCGTCCTGACCAGCCTCAACAAGAGCGACCTGAAAAAGGTGGGTGTCGACGGAGAGGTGGAGGACCAGGTCATCCGCCTCGCCCTGTTGACCAAGGAGGCGGGCATGGACGGCGTGGTCGCTTCGCCTCAGGAAGTCGCGGCCATCCGCGCGGCCTGCGGCCGGCGCTTCATCATCGTCTCCCCCGGGGTGCGGCCGCAAAAGGGAAAACGCAACGACCAGAGACGGGTCATGACCGCGGAGGAGGCCATTCGCGCGGGCGCGGACTACCTCGTGGTGGGGCGTCCGGTGATGGAGGCCAAGGATCCGCCGGCCGCGGTGCGCGAGATCTTGGCGGAAATGGAGCGCGGCACGACCATTCGCGCCTAGGATCATGGCCTCCGTTCCTCTCTTCCTCGGCTTCCAGCGGGCTCCCAATACGCAATCCCTCATCGACGGTTCGGTGCGGCCAAAGGGAATCGACCTCAGCGTGCGGACCGAATTCGCCGAGGGCTACGACAACGTCGGGGCGCGGCACCGCTGGATTATCGAAGGGAAGCTGGACGGCGGGGAGCTTTCGATATCCTCTTTTATCCTGGCCCGGCTAAGAGGCGTTCCACTGCGGGCCTTCCCGGTTTTCCTCTCGCGCCGCTTCCGCCACCGCTGCATGTACTTCCCGGTGAATTCGCCGCTGCGCGATCCGTCGGAGCTGGCTGGAAAAAAAGTCACCGTGCATCGCTACAACGCCACGACGCCGGTCTGGCTGAAGGGCATCCTGCAAAACGAGTACGGGGTGAAGCCCCAATCGGTGGAGTGGCACGTGGCCGAGCCCGATATCGCGGAAGAATCGCTTCATCCCCCGCCGCCCGACATCCGCGTGCGCTTCATTCCGGCGCCCCGCACCCGCGAGCATGCGATCGAAATGCTCGAACGCGAGGAACTCGACGCGGCCCTCGAACCGTACGACGTCCTTTCCGCCAATACCAAGTTGCGGCGGATCTTTGCCGATCACCATAAAGTCGAGGCGAAATTCTTCAGACGCACCGGCGCTTTCCCGATCAACCACCTCTTAGTGCTGCGCGAGCAGTTCGTCGACGCCCATCCTTGGGTCGTCAAAAGCCTGCTCGACGCCTTTCGCGAGGCCGAGTCCGTGGCGGACCGATACCGCAATGAGAGGCAAAAGGCGGAGGCGGCGTGGGAGCGCGAGGTGATGGGAGAGCCGTTCGCTTACAGCCTGAAAAAAGGTCCTGCCCGGAGGTCCCTGGCGACCCTCATCGACTACCAGATCCAGCAGGGCATCCTCGACCAAAAGCCCGACATCGAGAGTCTGTTTTTCCCTGGAGCGTTGGACCTTTAGAAGCCCCGCCTCCACCATTACCCCTATACGTCTTTTGAGAGACTTGCCGTTGACAGTCTGTAGCCAATTGGCTACATTAGCAAGGAGAGGATTTGAGATGAACAGAAGACGAAAAAAGGTCTATCCGGCGAGTAGGGCCTACGAAGAAGGTTTGGACGAACGCCTTAAGAACCCGGTTTACGCAATTGCGTATCTGAATACGATTCTCGAAGAAAATGATCCGGATCTTCTGCTTTTGGGGCTTCGAGACGTCGCGCGGGCCTATGGCGTTACCCATATCGCTGAAGCTACTGGTCTCAA
>JACPDC010000308.1 GCA_016184235.1 Deltaproteobacteria bacterium
ATGGTTGCGCCGGGAGAAAAAAGCGATGGATTTTCCGTCGAACGACCACTCCGGGCGGCCCTCCTCGACGTCGTTGCGCGTGAGCCGGGTCTCGGCTCCGGTGCGCAAATCGTAGACGAAGATCTCGTTGTACTTGGGGTCCAAACCGGCCCCGGGCGCGATCCCGCCCATGTTGCGCACGAAGACGATCCGATTGCCGTCGGGAGAAAACTGGGGACGCTCTTCGTGGTAATTGTTCCTGGTAACGCGCCGCAGCAGCCGGCCGCTCAAATCCATGAGCCAGATCTCCCCGCCGAGGGGATTGGAAGGATTGGTATTGAGAACCACGACCAGATCCGGGCGCGGCTCCGCGCTGCGGCTTGCGGCCCGAAGGCTCGGGAGGGAGAGCAGCCAAAAGGGGATCGTCAGGAGTGCGGCAAGGCTTTTAAGTCGCATGGCCATCGCGTCCTTCTCTTTCTCTAGCGACGCGCCTGCAGGACCAAGGAGCTTAGCACTGTCGAAATAGATAAGCTATAGGCGTCTTACGGCAGGAGTAGCGATAGTCACCGCGAGACCAAGGCTATCGCAGGAACCGGCCGGGCGAGAAGGGCTCTCCGCTCTTGTCGCCCGGATCGAGGATCAGAGCCGCGGCCAGCCTGCCGACGGACGGGCTGGTCGTGACCCCATGGCCGCCGAGGCCGGCGACCCAGAAAAAGCCGCTGATTTTCGGATCCCATCCGATGACGAAACGGCCGTCCGGCGACAGCGTCCTCAAACCCGCCCAGCTCTTCCTGATAGCCACGTCGGAGATAGCGGGAAAGCGCTGCCTGATCTTCTCGGCCAGCAATTCCGCGATCCTGTTATCGGTCGGCGGGATGCCGGGGGCCATCTCTTCTTGATCGCACGGGCAGAGGAGCAGACCGCCCGAGTCAGGCCGGAAATAGAGACCGTGCGCGTCGTCCCAAACAAAGGGCCATCCGGGATCGACCCAGGAAAGCGGGGCGGTGATGAAGAGATGGCGGCGGCATGGTCGAAGCGGCGCCACCACGGCGCCGGCCATTTCCGCCACCGCTCCCGCCCAGGGGCCGGCGGCGTTGACAACGACCTCCGCCCGGATCAGCCCGTCGCTCGTCACGACTCCCACCGCCCGGCCATTCTCCACCTGGACTCCCTGCACCGAACAGCCATAGCGAACCTGCACGCCTAAAGAGGTAGCCGCCTTGAGATATCCCGAGAGCAGAGCATGAATATCCACCACGCCGTCCGTCGGGCACCAGACCGCCCCCTCGAAATCCGCGTCTTTGAGCACCGGCGCACAGTCCCGCGCTCTTTCTCTCGACCAAATTTCGACCTCAATCCCCGCCTGCCGCGCCGTCTCCGCCTCGCGCTGGAGTCTGTTCCATCCCTCCCCGCTCCCGAGCAACAGGGAACCGCTCCGCTGAAACGACACGGGAACCGGCCAGTCAGCCGGGAGAGAGCGCAAAAAGGAAGCCCCTTCTTTGGTCAGACGGATCAGCGCGGGCTCGGAAACCACCTGGCGAATCATCGAGGCGTTCCGCCCCGAGGAGTGGACCCCGGCGACCTTCTCCTGCTCCAACAGCACGATCTCTCTAGCGCCCCGGCGCGCCAGGTGACAGGCGGTGGAGGCGCCGGCAAAGCCGGCGCCGACGATGACGTAGCGGCAAGAAATCATTATTCGGACGCGGGGAAAATCCTCTTCCCGCTTTCCTCCTCCAAGATGATCGCCTTGGTAGGGCAAACCCTGGCCGCGAGCAAAATCTTCTCTTCGGTATCGCCCTGGGGATCCGCCACCACACAGATGAACTTCTCATCCAGCTTAAAAACCTTAGCCGCGGCCTGGACGCATTTCCCATAGCCCTCGCATTTGGATCGGTCCACGGTGATTTTCATGGGATTTCCCCTTTCTCGATACCTACCATATTGAGTGTTTTTTTCTTTTTCAATCTGGGCTATAGTGCTCAGTTGATGCGAATCCACCGTTACACCCAATGGGACGGCACGCAGGAGATTCTCTTTCCCACTTCTGAAGACATTCTCAAACACCTCTCCGACAGCCTGCTGGAAGAAGAAGGGGTACGCAAGGCCCTGAGGGACTTGATGCGCTCCCCCGAGGAGCAGCGGGCCCTGAGCGAAAAGCTCAACAGCCTGGCGGAGAAGCTCGAGGCCTATCACGAGAAGATGGGCAATTTCATGGAGCGCCTCTCCGGCCGCTACGCCGGCGACATGGAGGAGATGGCGCGCCGGATGCAGCAGGCCCAGCAGCGCTACCAGGAGCTGCGCGACCGGCTGAGAGAGCAGATGGCCGGGCGCAAGATGCAGCAGCCCCAGAATCTCACCGGCCAAAGCCATCAGGGCCTCATGGAGATGCTGGACCGGATGAACCGGCTTCTGGAGGACGAGAACTTCCTGAAAAACCTGCCCAATATGCTGGACGCGGCGGTTGAGGATCTGGACAACCTGCTGGAAAATCTCGACTCGTTGACCCAAGAGCAGCTCGGGCAGCTAGGCGAGGCGCTGAACCAGATGGAGCAACTGGAACAGCTTCTCAACCAATATCCTTTTCATGGCTCGCAGAGAATGGGGATGGGCGAGGCGGGCCAGATCCTGGGCCAGCTCAAGCGGCTGGAGCAATTTTTGCGCTGGGGCCAAAGAGGCATGGGAGATCTGTCCGCACTGGATCTCGATGAGGTCCGCGAGCTTTTGGGAGAGGAGGCCTACGAGCACCTCAAATACCTCAAAGGCGTCGAGCAGGGCCTGGAGGAGGAAGGCTACCTGATGCGCACCCCGCACGGGCTCAAGCTCACGCCCAAGGGAATGCGCAAGATCGGCGACAAGGCGCTGAGAGAGATCTTTCAAATGCTCAACCGAAACCGCTGGGGCCAGCACGCCACCCCTCTCAAAGGGGTCCAGGGGGACCGGCTGGAAGAGACCAAGAGATACGAGTACGGCGACCCGCTGAACGTAAAGATCAGCGAGACTTTGATGAATGCCCTGCATGGAGGCAGCCGCAAGATCCCCGTAAGCATCCGGCCGAACGACTTTTCCGTCCACCGGCAGGAATTCTCAACCGACAGCGAGACGGTGCTGGCGATCGATGTCAGCTACTCCATGCTCATGAACCAGCGAGACGGTGCTGGCGATCGATGTCAGCTACTCCATGCTCATGAACGATGCCTTGCACGCGGGCAAAAAGGTGGCCCTGGCGCTGCACCGTCTGATCGAGACCAAGTTTCCCCAAGACGTTCTCCATCTGGTCGCCTTCCGCTCCAACGCCAAGGTGATCCGCGCCGAGGACCTGCCGTCGATAGTCGCGATCACCTACTTCATGGAGCACGGCACGGATATCAAGGAGGCGCTGCGCTTTTCCCGACAGCTCCTGGGATCGCAGAAAGCGGCCAACCGGCAGATCATCCTGATTACCGACGGCGAGCCCACCGCGGTCACGCTCGACCGGGGCGGCCGGCTCCACAGCGGCTGGGGATCCGCGCTGCTGCACGAGCGGATCGTCCAGGAGACGCTCAAAGAGGTCAAGCGCTGCACCCAGAGCGGCATCAAGATCAACACCTTCATGCTGGGAACCGATTTCTACCGGCGCGGCTTCATCGACCAGCTTTCCCGGGTCAATACCGGCCGGGTCTTTTACACCTCGCCGGATCAGATCGGCAACTACATCGTGGTGTTTGCAGGCATCGGCAGTTTCTCCGGATTTCTCAGTTAAAACCCGTAAAATCATATAGTTACACAGGAGAGATGGTTTTCTTTTCCGGGGCACAGGATTTGCGTGAATGCGAATCCTTGTCAGGTGCTATCTGGCGGCCTCTTTCTGCTGTAGCTGCGACTGGACCACGACCAGTTTGAAAGAGTTGATCAAGGGGGTCCTTGGAACGGTAAGAGCTTGCGACGAAGTTGACGAGAGCCTGAAAGCGGGGCGGGGCGAAGGGTGGCGAAGAGGTAAGCCTCAGCAAAATCTTGGGGGGGGGTCCTATGAGAAAGCTGAGCGTCCGTACAACCAGGCAAAAGCGGCGAACCTTCCTCCAGACTCTTTTGGCCGCGTCTGTAAGTACTGCAGTTTTGGCGAAGGCCGGTAGATCGGCAACATCTCCAGCCGAGAAGTTATTACCCGAACTACCTGACGGTGAAAGCTCCCTCCTGCGCATGCAGCGGGAGCTTCAGCACGCAATGAAAAAACCCATCCGCGAGAGGCGCTGGGTCATGGTTATCGATCTGCGCAAGTGCGTGGGCTGCTCGGCCTGCACCATCGCCTGCGTAGCGGAGAATAAGCTACCTCCGGGCGTGGTCTACCGTCCGGTCATCGAAGAGGAGATCGGCACCTACCCAAATGTCTCCCGGAGGTTTACTCCCCGGCTCTGCATGCAATGCGATAACCCGCCCTGCGTTTCTATTTGCCCTGTGAAGGCGACCTACAAAAGGCCTGACGGGATCGTAGAAATTAACTATAACCAATGCATCGGCTGCCGCTATTGCCTGCACGCCTGCCCCTATGGCGCACGCACCTATGACTTTGGCGAATTTTACACCTTGGGAACTCCGAAGGTGGAATCGTACGAGAAACTGCCCAGCTACGAGTACGGCCGGGAATGGCCTAGAGAGGAGGCAAAGTCCCCGGTAGGAAACGCCAGGAAATGCCATTTCTGTAATCATCGTCTCGAGGCCGGGATGCTCCCGGCTTGCGTTACTACCTGTATCGGCTATGCCACGTTCTTCGGTGACTCCAATGACCCGGAAAGCCTGATTTCCAACCTCATCTCCAAGCCCAATGCGTTGCGCCTAAAAGAAGAGCTTGGCACCCAGCCAAAGGTTTACTACCTGGTTTAGGAGATTCACCATGCTCAGGATCGCCAAAGCCCTCATACCCCTATTGCTCATCCTTGTGGTTCTCGGTCTTTTCGGCGCCTGGGATCGTCTGGTTCACGGTGAAAAGAACCTCAACCTTGGAAGTTATCTTCCCTGGGGTCTCTGGGTCGGTAGCTATATCTATCTGGTCGGCTTCTCAGGGGGAGCGTTTCTGGTGCTCTTTCTTTACCATGCGCTGGGCATCCGCTCTTTACGCCGCGCCAGCCTGTATGCATTGCCGCTTGCGCTTGTCACGCTCGGAAACGGCCTCATGCTGGTACTCGTGGACCTGGGACACATGGAGCGGTTCTGGAAACTTTACCTCCAGCCCAATCCCACATCGATCCTCGTCTGGATGGTCTGGGTCTATAGCGTGTACAGTGGGATCCTGCTCGCGATGCTCTACGCTACCGTTCAGGGAAGAGAGCCGTGGTTAAAGCCATTGTCGGTGGTCGGATTTCTTTTAGTGATTACATTCGGGGGCGGTGAAGGCGCGCTGTTGGGAGTGCTGGGGGCCAAGCCCTATTGGAACTCTGGGCTCCTATTGATCCGATTCCTCTTTACGGCTTTCCTCTCAGGGATCGCCTTGGTAGCCTTTACCACGGTCTTCCTTCGTCATTGGCCCGTCGACGACGAGCACAGGAACGCCCTAGACTTTTTACGCTACTTCGTCCTAATCCTTCTCGCCGTCATTTCCCTTGTGGAGCTCGCCGAGCTCTCCGTCATTCACTACGCAGCCATTCCTGCTGTCCTTGAAGCCCGTAGGCTAGTCATTTTCGGAACCTACTGGTGGGTATTCTGGTTTGGGCAAGTCCTGCTCGGGCTTGTCGTGCCGGCGGCTATCCTGATCCCGCGTTGGGGCACTAGACCTTTCCTCTTTGGACTCGCCACGCTGTCTATCGTCATTGGCAACGCCGCGAGCAAACAGAATGTCGTCCTTCCGATCCTGACGGCCTCGGATCTGCGCACACTCCCCACGGCATTCATCCATGAACGGTTCTCTCTCGTCTATCATCCTAGTCTGACGGAATGGCTGTTCTGGCTCGGAGTCGGCGCGGCGGCGGCCGCCACGTTCCTGATCTTGATTGAGACGCTGGTTTTTCTCCAGGGGCGCAGAGAACGGGCTGTCGTGGAAGCGGCCGGTTGGAGCCGCTGAGGGGAGGGGTCTTACCATGAACGCCAAGAAAAATGAGGTCGGTAAATTGGCCTCGGCGACAAGTGGGCGACCGGGCTTCTCACGCAGGGACTTGCTTAAAAGCGCGGCCTTTCTCGGCGGGAGCGCTGCATTGGCTGGTCAGGTCCCGGGGTTCTTGGCTGGGCTTGCCGAGGGAAGGACTGACTATCTCGCGCCCGAAGTGGACTATCCGTTGGCCAAGCCCGAGCAAATTCTCTACTCGGTTTGCCAGCAGTGCAACACCCAATGCGGAATCAAGGCTAAGATCCAAAACGGGATCGTCGCGAAAATCGACGGCAACCCGTTTAGCCCTTGGAACTTGACACCGCACCTGCCTTACAAGACTTCACCCTTTATAACAGCAGCCGTGGATGGGCTTCTTTGCCCCAAGGGACAGGCTGGAGTTCAGGCGGCCTATGATCCCTACCGGATCGTTAAAGTGCTCAAGCGAGCCGGCAAGCGAGGGGAAGGGAAATGGATCACGATTCCCTTCGACCAGGCCATCGATGAGATCGTCAAGGGGGGCTACCTCTTTAAGCACGTTGCGGGCGAAGAGAATCGAAAAGTAGACGGGCTCAAAACCATTCGCGCCCTAGAAGATGCCAAACTGACAAGAGAGATGGCCGACGATGTGGCGAAAATTTGGAAGAAGGAGATGACGGTTGCCGAGTTCAAGGAGAAGCACAAAAGTCGTCTCCACCTGCTCATTGACCCTAACCATCCCGACTTGGGCCCTAAAAATAATCAGTTTGTCTTCATGTCGGGGCGAATGAAAGGCGGTCGGGGAGATCTGGTTGGTCGCTTTGTAAAGGACTCTTTTGGTTCGGTCAACGCTCACGGCCACACCACAGTCTGCCAGGGCTCTCTCTATTTTACCGGCAAGGCTATGAGTGAGCAGTATCTACTGGATGAGAAGGAGCTTAAGTATAAGTGGACCGGCGGCAAAAAATTCTACTGGCAGGCGGATACGGAGAAGAGCGAATTTATCCTCTTCGTCGGCGCCTCGCCCTTCGAGGGCAACTACGGCCCCACCAACCGGGCCGGTAGGATCACCAATGGCATGATAGACGGGCGCCTCAAAATCGCCGTGGTGGATCCCCGTCTCAGCAAGACTGCGGCGAAGGCATGGAAGTGGGTTCCGATCACGGGGAACCTAACTGGTGCAATGCCTCTTGGTTAGTGAAGATCGAAAAGGACGCTAAACCCGGCGCTTTTCTTAGGGCTTCGGATGTCGGTTTGCCGAAGCTCAAAAAGGTCTGGAGGGATAAAAAGGGGGGGGCGGAAAAATCCTACGAATCCGATCCCTTCGTCGTCCTGTTTAATGGAAAACCCTCGAGCTTCGAACCTTATGATGAGAGGAATCCCGTCGAGGGAGACCTCTTGGCGAATACGGAGATCCAAGGGATCAAAGTGAAGAGCGGCCTTCAGCTTCTCTGGGAAGAGGCCTCCTCAAGGACGGTGGAGGGCTGGGCCAAGATCTGCGACGTTAAGGCAGCCGATATCGTGGCGCTGGCTCGGGAGTTCACGAGCCATGGAAAGAGAGCTGTGGCGGATATCCATCGTGGAGTCTCCCAACACACTAACGGCTTCTACAATGTCTTTGCCTGGTTCTCTCTGAATCTGCTGATCGGGAACTATGACTGGCAGGGTGGGATGGCCCAGGCCTCCACCTTTGACGCCGGAGGAGGGAAGACATTTGAGGGGAAACTTTCGGACGGCAGCGAGGGCAAGTGGGCGCAGCCTTTCCCGATTGGCAAGATGATCGAGGGAAAGACCACTCCGTTCGGCATTGACCTGATCCGTGCCAATGCCAAGTATGAGGAGAGCACCATCTTTAAGGGTTACCCGGCGCGTCGTCCTTGGTTTCCTCTTTCCAGTGATGTCTACCAAGAGATCATTCCCTCAGCGGGTGACGCCTATCCTTATCCAATCAAGGCTCTCTTCCTCTATATGGGCGCGCCGGTCTACTCGCTCCCAGCGGGACACACCAACATCGAGATCCTGGCTGACATCCAAAAGATCCCTCTCTTTATCACGAGCGATATCGTTATCGGCGAGACATCCACCTACGCCGACTACATATTTCCCGATTGCTCTTACCTGGAGCGCTGGGAGGTCGCCGGCTCTCATCCCAACATGGTGTGGAAGGTCCAGCCGATCCGCCAGCCTGTCATTGCCCCGTTGACTGAGACCGTGAAGGTCTTCGGCGAGGAGATGCCGATCACGTTGGAGTCGGTCCTGCTAGCGATCGCGGAGAAGATGAGGCTTCCCGGATTTGGCAAGAACGGTCTTAGTGAGGGGCGGGATTTCAAGAGGCCGGAGGATCTCTACATCCGCATGGCCGCGAATGTAGCGGCAGGGGACAAGCCAGGCCAGGATCTCCCTGTTGCCGATGATAAGGAGGTGAAGCTGTTCCTGGAGTCAAGGGAGCATCTGCCCAAGACGGTCTTTGATCCCGAAAGGTGGCGGGAGATAGCCGGACCCTGGTGGCGCAGGGTAGTGTACCTGCTCAATCGCGGGGGTCGCTTTGACGATTACAAGAATGGCTACGACGGTGTCCAACTCAAGAACAAGTATGGGACTCTGATCAACATCTACCAAGAGAAGACGGCAAAGACGAAGAACTCCATGACAGGAAAACCGTACTCAGGCGTGGCCACCTATATTCCTGCGCCGACCGACGCCTTGGGGCGGCCCATTCATGATGAGAAGGACGGTTTTGATTTGAATCTCATTACCTATCGGGAGATCTCGCATACCAAGTCGCGAACTGCGGCCAACTACTGGCTGCTTGCGCTTCTTCCGGAGAACTTTATCTTGATAAACCAGCGGGATGCCGAGCGTCTGGGTGTGCAAAACGGAGGGTTGGTCAAGGTGGTCTCCCCAACGAACCCTGAAGGAGTTTGGGATCTTAAAAACGGCAAGAAGATCCCTATGATCGGCAAGGTGAAGGCCGTTCAGGGAATTCGGCCGGGCGTGATTGCCTTCTCCCTTGGCCATGGCCACTGGGCCTATGGAGCAGGCGACACGTTGATTGACGGAAAGAGGATCTCAGGCGATCATCGCCGCGCTATGGGCATTCACGCCAATGCTGCCTTTAGGACCGATCCTCACATTAAGAACACCTGCCTGTCAGATCTTACCGGGGGAAGCGCGGTCTTCTATGATACGAAGGTGAGGCTTGTAAGTATCTAACGTGCGACGACACATGAAATGTTTTTTCTATACTCCTGGAAAGTGAGCGTTGGTTCTTATGGACAGCCCGCACCCACGGCCAGACCGTAAAGCAGCCGGCCCGGAATTAGAGAGCGGCTCCCATGTAGCGGTCATCGGAGGCGGTCCGGCGGGTTCCTTCTTCAGCTACTTCCTTCTCGACGGGGCTCAGAGAATCGACATAGATGTCCATGTGGATCTCTTTGAGCCGCGCGACTTTGTCCTTCCCGCGCCGCTCGGTTGCAACATGTGCGGGGGAATCATGTCCGAGTCTTTGGTGCAGATGCTCGCGGTCGAAGGCATCAACCTGCCTTCCACTGTCGTCCAAAGGGGCATCGACTCCTATGTCCTCCACACGGACATCGGCAGCGCCCGCATCGACACGCCCTTACACGAAAAACGGATAGCGGCGGTGCACCGGGGATCGGGACCACGCGACATAAAGAAGATCAAGTGGGCCAGTTTGGACGGCTACCTGCAAGGGCTGGCGGTGGAGAAGGGGGCGCGCCTCGTGCGTGAGCGCGTGGACGGCTTCAGCTGGCAAGATGGCCGGCCACAGATCAAGACGCGAGGCGGTTCGCCCGTGGCCTATGATTTTGTGGCGGTCGCGGTTGGAGTGAATTCCGGCGTCCTCAAGCTTTTCCAGGGGCTTGTTCCTGGCTACCAACCCCCCCGGGCCACAAAAACTTTTATCTGTGAGTTCCAGTTGGGTAGCGAGACGATTGAGAGATATTTAGGCAGCTCCATGCATGTCTTCCTGCTGAATATGCCTCGGCTAGAGTTCGCTGCCATCATCCCGAAAGGTGACTACGTAACCGTCTGCCTGCTGGGCGATGACCTCTAGTAAAGTCCTTTTTAGAGTCGCCCCATGTGAAGCAGTGCTTTCCGCCCGACCTGCCTTTGGATTCACCTCCTTGCCACTGTTCGCCGCACATCAGCGTCCGCGGGGCTGTCCAGCCGTTCGCCGACCGGCTCGTCTTCATTGGGGACTGCGGTGTGACAAGACTCTATAAGGATGGGATTGGCGCCGCTTACCGCACGGCGAAGGCGGCTGCCACAACCGCCATTTTCCACGGCATTTCCGCTGGAGATTTTCGCCGCCATTATCGGCCGGTTTGCCGGCGAATCGGCGCTGATAATGCCATAGGCCGAACCATCTTCGCGTACACGCGCCAGCTTCGAAAGCTACGGCACGATGTGCGCGCCATGTTACGCATGGTCTCCCGCGAGCAATTAGAGAATGGCGGTAGGCCGGGCATGAGCGTGGTACTATGGGATCTCTTTACAGGAAGCGCCCCCTATCGGGAGATCCTTGGGCGCATGCTCCGCCCTGGCTTTCTGGCGCGCTTTTTATCGAGCCTGATTCTGGCAAATCTGCCTTTCAAACGTAACGGTGGCTGACAGGAGGAACCTATGGAGACCGGTGATTTAGGTAGAGTGTATCAGGCCGGGGAGACTATCGTGCGCCAAGGAGAGCCAGGGCAGTGTATGTACGTTATCCAGTCGGGACAGGTCGTGGTCGTCCAAGAAAAGGCGCAAAGCGAGGTGCCCCTGGCTGTGCTGAACAAAGGGGATTTCTTTGGCGAGATGGCGTTGTTCGAGCGGGAGGCCCGGTCGGCGACGGTGCGCGCCCTGGAGGACTCTCGGGTGCTAACCGTGGACAGGAAGACCTTCCTTCGACGCATCCAGGAAGATCCCTCCATAGCGTTTCGCCTCGTCGAAGCTATGTCCCGTCGCATCCGTGAACTCGATCAGGAAATCTCCAGGATCAAGTCAACGTTTGAGGTGCGCGATTTTAATCCGGCGTCGAAGCGACCTTGACCCCCTGGATCGGTCTCGGCCAGATTGACATGATCGCTTCTTGTTGGGTAGCCTGGCAGAAGGATTTCTACCGGCGCGGCTTCATCGACCAGCTTTCCCGGGTCAATACCGGCCGGGTCTTTTACACCTCGCCGGATCAGATCGGCAACTACATCGTGGTGACTACATCGTGGTGGACTACATCGCGAACAAGCGCAAGCGCATCGGGCGCACCTAACCGGTCAGTATTGGTCCAACCACGGCCCCAAGCAAAGTGCCCCCGATCAGAATGAGAATCGGGCTCACTTTGGTGAACAGCGCAAGGGCAAGGGCTGCTCCGGCTATCACCGCATAGAACCAGTTAGCGATGGCGTAGCGCCCCAAGGCGAAGGCGGTTATCCCGAGCAGACCAATCACCGCGGGGGCCGCGCCGAGGCCAAAGCCCTGTAACCACGGATGCTGGATGTATCTCCGTACTTGGAACGCCGCCAAGACTGACAACGACCAGGGAATGAGGAATACTCCTATTGTTGCCGTGACGGCTCCCGCAAAACCGGCAGCGCGGTAGCCGATGAACGCCGACGTGATCAATATCGGCCCCGGAGTGATGTAGGCGAAGCCGATCGCCGCCGCGAAATCCTGCGGCGCGACCCAGCGCATCTGTTCAACGGAAATGCGTTCGAGGAGGGAGATCACCGCGTTGCCCCCGCCGAAGGCGAGCATGCTGATTATCGCGAAGTAGACAAACAGTTCCAGGAGAATCATTGCGGCGCGCTTTCACCCTTCGGGGTCGGCGCCTCGGTTCCGGAGATTTGTTCTTGCGTGAAACTTTGCGGCATCAAGATGCCAAAAACGCCGGCCGCCAGCACAAGCCATGCGGGATTCATGCGAAAAGCGATCCCAAGAGCGCAGGCCGCCACGGCTACGACCGCTCCCGCCGGCGTGGTAACGGCGGGTTTGCCCAAGCGGTAGATAGTCGCGACCAATATACCCGCCACCGCGGCCGTAAGGCCCCGCAGGGCCGGAGTGGCGGCGTTTCCTAAACCGGCGGCGATCTCCTCGTAAAGCACGGATAAAATAAGTATCAGAAGGAACGCGGGGAGGAGAAAGGCAAGAGTAGCCAGTGCAGCGCCAGGCCAACCTCCCAGACGATAGCCCAGGTAGCCCACCACCTGCACTCCCGTAGAGCCGGGAAGGAGTTTCGTGTATGTCAGAGCTTCAGTGACGTCCTTAGCTGTAAGGACACGCCGATCCATGACCAAATAGCGCTCGATCAGGCTCAGGGTAACCCCCAGCCCGCCAAAGGCCGCCAGGCCGATCTTAATAAACAGCCACCACAGTTGAGGCAATGACATAAAGGATGCTCTCTCTTAACACCCTGCATCTATCTGGAAGGCAAAGGCTCTGCTAGGCTCTCACCCGCGAACTAAGAACCCCAGCCCCGCAATAATCAACGTCGCTTCGATCAGCAAGACAAACAGGCGCTCAGGGATCCGGTCCAAGATCTTTTTCCCGACGAAGGAGCCAAAGATCATAATCGGACCCAGAGCAAGCCCGGCGATCACGCTATCAAGCGTTAGCACCGACATCCCGCCGTAGGCCACAAGCTTTGTAACATGCATGACTACCGTTGCAAACGCCTCCGTTCCTATGTAGGCGCCCTTTATCAGGCCGTACGCGAGAAAGAAGGGAGCCATAATCGGCCCAACGCTTCCCAGCAGCGCCGAGAGAAAACTGAAGACCGCCCCCATGATGGCGAATCCGCGTAGCGAAGGGCGAAGGCCGCTTGCTTTGCCGACACGACGGTACGCCACGGTCGCAAGCAGGAAAATTCCTAGCAGCCGCATAAGAAAGCCAAGCGGCGCAGTGGCGAAGAGAACGCCCCCGACCAGCGCGGCAGGCACGCCCCCTACCGCGAACCAGCCAACCACGGGCAAATCAACCTCGCGCCGGTTAAACCAGACCCGGCTGCCGTTGCCGATCAACTGCGCAACCGTGAGAATCGGAATGGCGTCGCGCACGCCGAAAACCACTACTAGAATCGGCAGCAAAACCGCAGCCCCGCCGAACCCGGTTACGGCCGCCAGCGTCGATGCCACAAGGGCGCCGCCGCTCATCAGGAGGATGTTGGGGATATCCGTCATGGCGCTCTTTGCCCCTCAGCTTCTAGCACTCTAAGTTCCAGGACCTCAAGGATGTGGGTATTCCACTTTTCCCAGGCAAAGACCTCGACATGCGTCCCCACTTCCGGCAGCTCCTTTGTATCTGCGTCTTTGAAACGACACCACTGCTGTCGTCTTCCTTCCGCGATCAAACAGAAAATTCTTTTGTCCTTATCAGTTTCCCTGATCGAACCCGATAGCAGCACCGCAACGCCGAATCTGCGCCAGAGGAGTCTAAAGTAAACGTCCTCCGGCTCTTTTATGGGTCTCAGGTTGTGGCCGCCGCTGAGCTGATGACTCTCAAGGAGAAAGCCCCGGTTACGGCCTAAAAAGATAAACGATTGAGAAGGGAGCCCAAGACCGTAAAATATAGAAAAACCTGCGGAATGCAGACTGCCAAGATATCTGCTATCGCTAAGGCCCTCGACAACCACCTCAATCTTGGGATGAACCTCGCGGGAGTTAAGCTCCCTTAGCTCTTTGAATAGAAAAGCAGGAAGAGGTCGCTTCAGGTAGAGCGTGATCTCCTTGCTGGTTTTTACCTCGTCAATCAACTCCTCGAAGGTAAGCTTATCAAATGGGGCGAGTGCCAGAGAGATTTTTTCAGGTGATATTTTTTCCTTCCGTGACTTTTCCAGCAGACCATGCCCCATTTCGTTGGTAAATACTCCCGGCTTCCCAGCCACGAACTCCATCGCTACTTTCCAAGCCTTTGCCTCCGCTTGAGTGACCTCTTTCTGGAAGCGGTGATCCTGCTTCCTGATGAACTCCTCTAGCGTGGTCCTCAACGATCCACTCTTGGCGGTCTGCAACTCCAAGAGAAGCGGAAAATTAGGATGGGCAGAATAGTTCTTCTCCAATAAAAAGAAATGTGGCAAACAGATTCCCTGGGAGGCCCGATAGGCTTCCAGAAATTGCTCGTCGCCGATAGAATCTGCAAGCGCGTTCAAATGGTAGGACTCAAATTGCGCGACGTGGTGACACGCCGGACAGGCCTTGTCTTTTATATGGAGAGACCCAGGGGATATTTTTGCAAACAGTGATAACAAGCCACGCTTCTCCTTAAGCTTTAAGGTAAATTCCTGGGCTAAGCTATTGAATTTTCTTAATAAGTCTGACGCAAAAATCGAGTATCCAGTGCTGGGCGAGCAGATCGGGGGGAGCGAGGGAATCTGCCACGTATGCCAGCTACAAAAACCGAATGAGCCTATCAATTCCACTCTGGTAGGAAGATCCAGAACCGATTCATATAACAGGTGGTCCAGGTATCTTCGGCTATCTTTGAGGACAAGGGTGCAAATCGGACAGCCGGACCCTTTGAACGCATCTAAGAGTTCAAAGTAAGAATGGCCTTTATCCATTTTTTCAATGAGCAAACGTTTAACTGCTACTTCTCACGACCAGCACAGAACAGTGAGCATGGTCCACAACTTTATCCACTGTAGCCCCTAGAAACCTTCTTCTCAGAGCAGAGTGAGGATTCGTTCCCAATACGATCAGACCGACACCGAGATCCTCGGCAATCCGCAAAATCACATCGCCGGGTTTGCCAAAATCTATATGGACCGTCGTGGATAAACCTCGCGGTTGCAAATGACCGACCGCTTCCTCCATTATTTTCGAATAAAAACTCTTCGCCTGCTCCCTGGCCTCTTCCGTTTCGCTCACCGTCTCCGCGTATTCTGGAATCCTGCCAACCGCTAAAAGGTGAAGTTCTGCACTAGCAAACTTGACAAGATCCGTAACCTTTTCGAGAGCGAGCTTCGCGCCAACGGAGCCATCGTAAGCCACCAGGATTTTATTAAACATCTTTTTCCCCTCCTTTATCCTCGAATAGAACTTCACGCTCTCTACCCTTCGGTTCAAAAAAGGCCTGAGCAATGAGCGTCGGAATAATAGCGGTTAAGATAACGACAACGACCAGAATAGAGTACTGTTCCCTGTTGATGATCCCGTGCGTCAGACCATAAAGGGCAGAGATCGTTCCAAAAGTAAGTCCGGTAGACATCATCAGGTTCGTGTAAAGGTTGACCCTTGTGGAAAATCCGAAAAACGCTCCGGCAGGATAGAGGCCAAAAAACTTAGCCACGGTCTTGGAGAAGAAAAAGAGGACGACTAGCCCGATGCTTGCCACCACAGCGCTTAAGTCAACAAGGCTTCCTGCCTTCAGAAAGTAAAAGGGGGTCAGTAGAGCAAAGGTTGTGGCCCGCATGCGCCTGATCAGCTCCTTGTTTGCGAGAAAGGTATCGGCGAGAACCATGCCCACAAGGTACGCGGGCAGTACTCCCTCGCTTCCTCCACCAACTGCCAGGTATGCAAGCAGCATGAGAACGAGATAAACATACTTGACCTCGGGTTCACTTGAATGGGCATTGACCTTGATCAGATAGAGCCGCGTGAACCTGGGCAAGAAAAAAAGCGCAGCAACTGTAATGCCAATAAAAATCCAAAACTGCGGGCCAAAACTCGTGAAGAGCAATCCAAGGGCGATAACGGTTCCAAGATCGGTCACGAAGCAGGCGGCAAGAATGAGCTGCCCTATCGGTTTCTCGTTGAGCCCGCTCTCCAGCATGACAGCGTATACGACTGCAACGGATGTTGTCGACAAGGCCAAGCCCGCGATTTGAGCGGCGCTCTGTTCCCAGCCTAGAAGAAACTCCGCCGCGAGCCAGCTTAAACCAAAGGGAGCGAGGAAACTGAGGATGCCCAAAACCAGGCTTTCCTTCCAGAACTTCCTTAACGTCCGGCTTTCAAGTTCCGCGCCCGCCAGAAAGGTAAGGACTATGGCGCCGAAACTGGCGAGGAAATTCACCCACTCAGTAACGTATGGGCGGAATGTATTGCCCGCGGCAATACCTACTATGAGTTCGACAAGGGCGACGGAGATGCCGATGCGCAAAGAGATCAGGCTGGAAATAAGAGCAAGGGCGACCCAGAGAGACGCGTCCCACCAGAGCTGTTCCATGATCCTAACTCCTGAATGTATTCAGGCGTCATCAGCCCTGGTGGGCGGTTAAAGGAGAACGCCATCTCCACGAACAGATCTTCCATATCACGTTGGGACATTTCCCTCAACGCGTTATCCACCCCTCTAACCCTTAAACTTTTATCTTTCAGTGATGAGAGCGAGCACGCCGGTATAGGCAAGGAGATGGTTCTTTCCTCCGAGCGGGCCGAGCTCGAAGTTGCCGAAGAAACCGATCAATGGAAAGTCTCCGAGAGCCTGCCGGATATACGCCGTGTCGATGCCGGGGATGCCGTAGAGCGACGTGCCGCGCGCGCAGCAGTTGAAGTAGAGGCCGAACTGCGGGCGCTTGCCGCCAAGGCGCTTCACCTGCCTCTCGAGCATCTGAGTGAGATCTTCTCTTGCCCTCTGAGCATCGCGCAGGGTGAACACCATTCCCTCGCCCTCGAAAACCTCTTCCGCCAACGCCAGGATCCCC
>JACPDC010000309.1 GCA_016184235.1 Deltaproteobacteria bacterium
CCGAAGGGAAAAGAGGGCATGCCGTGGGGCAGAAGAAACGGTATAGGGAACGTCACCAGGCTGACGCCGGCGCCGGAATTTCCCTTGGCGTAGGCATGTACGGCGCCGGCCACACGGCGATGTTTGGCGTCCACTACAATCGTCTCCAGGAGAACCTCGTTGTCCCAGGAGGCGCTCAGCGATGGCCCGGGGCCGCCGAGCATGCTCGTCGCCGCGTTCCACTCTACCTCCGCCAGGCGCCGTCCCTGCTCCGTATCCACTGCGAGCACGTAGCGCAGATCCAACGGGGCGATCTTCTGGAAGAACGCCGGCTCTCGCAGCAAGCGCTGCCAGGCGACGTAGCCCGACGGTATTTCGTTCGCGGCGAGATCGGGAAAAGCCAGCCTGCGGAACTCTTGACCGGGGACGATACGAATGTCGGCCTGAACTTGCGCCAGGGCGCTTTGAACGCATCCCGTCACCGGGCTTTCCAGCTCTGACAGATGCTCATCCTTGACAGGGGCGGTCAAGATGATGGCGATGGCGTCTTGGGGAGCCAGTCCGGTAGGGGCCAGCCGGCGCTCCTGGACCCAGGCGGTGGTGCATCCGCCGCCGGCGAGGCTGATGATAAGAAGCGCAAAGAGTAACCGCCTGGCTGGCACGATGCGCCCATAATACCATAAACGGGACAATTTTTGGGGCTTTGTCTAAGGGCACTCAGGATGGCCCCAAAAAGAACTTCCTATCCTTCATTGCGAGCCTACCTGTTTGCGAAGCGCCCCAAGCATTTCCTCGGGAGATTGCTTGGTGAGAACGCGGCCGAATTGGCTTCGATAGTTTGAGACCACGCTGATGTTCTCAATAACAAAATCGTAAACCCACCATTCGCCGCCCTTCGCGATCATCCGGAAATTGATCGGAGTCTCAGTGGAGCCGGATAAAAGTTTGCTATCCACCTCGACCCTGTTCTCCCGTAGCCCCCTTTCTTTCCCAAAGACAACCTCCTGGTCCTTGTACGATAGGATCGTGTCCATGTAAACTTTTTCAAGGAGCGTTTTATAGAGCTGCATGAATTCCTTTTGCTGGTCGGGTTTCAACTTATCCCAGTTTCGAGACAGGGTGCTTCTCGAAAGCTCGGCGTAATCAAAAGTGCTGTCAAAAATCTGCCGAAGCCTCGTTTTTTTGACTTCCTTGGCCGATTCGCTTTTGAGGGCCGGATCCCGCAGCACGGCAAGCACCTGGTGGACACGCGATTTGATCGTGTCGAGCGCCGTGGCCGCATGGACCTGAATCGGGATTGTCGAGAGAATCAGAAGATGTAATCCGATAAGCAGTTTTCTCATTGGCGGTCTCATTTATTTTCCTTGGCTTGTTTTTTCTCCACGTCTCCGAACGCATATTTGCTGATGAGTTCCAGGATATCCACGGGCGGCTCGGTTTCGGTGATGGTTCCGCCGGGCTTCAACAGACCGCCTCCGCCGCCGGCGTCTATTTTCACGAACCTGTCGCCCAGCAGGCCGTTCGTCTTGATCGAGGCCATGGCGTCATCGTAGATCTCGACGCCGTTGCCGATCCTCAATTCCACCACTGCCACTTGATCTTTCTGATCCATGGTAAATCCGGCCACCCGGCCTATCTGCATGCCCAGCATCTCCACCGGGCTTCCCACCTTCAGGCCGGAGACCGAGGTGAACCTGGCGAAGAGCGGATAGGAGCTGTCGCCCGGCATGGAAATGTCGCCGAGCTTCAACGTCAAGTACGCCACGCATAAAAGGCAAATGACCACAAAAATCCCGACCGTGGTCTCCATGGAATACTTCTTCATAACACCCACCCCCGCCCTATATAAGGAACGACGTTATCACATAGTCCCCGACAAGAACGACCACGCACGAGAGGACGACCGCCGCGGTGGTCGATAAACTGACGCTCTTGGCGCCGTGAGCGTCGCCGCGCATGTGTGTGAAGTAGCCTTGGAAGCAGCAGATGGTGGAGACCATGACCGCAAAGATCAGCGCTTTGAGAAATCCGCCCATGACGTCCTTGGTGTCCACGCCGGCCTGGATCTGGTAGAGGTACTCCCCGGAGTTCACGCCGAGCAACATGACGCCGGTGAAATAACCCCCGATAAGGCCGACGGTGTCGAACAGCGCCGTCAGGAGGGGAAAGCTGACGATCGCGGCGGCGATCCGCGGGCTGATCAGGTAACCGAGCGGATCGATGCGCATGGTATACAGGGCATCGATCTGCTCGGAAATGCGCAGGATCCCGATCTCCGCGGTCATGGAAGAGCCCGCCCTTGCGATGATCATGATCGCCGTCATGACGGGACCGAGTTCCCGGATCAATCCTAGAGCCACCGCCGAGCCCAACACCCCCTGCGCGCCGAATTTGGCCAAGGCATAATAAATCTGCAGGGCCATGACCATGCCGGTGAAAAGGCCTATCAGCGACACGATACCCACCGTCTTGGCGCCGATATGCAAAAGCTGCTCAAGGATGCGGGACGTCTGGTTGCGCCGGAAGATCTGCAAGGAGGCCTTGGCGAAAAAGATGGTCGCCGCGCCCATATCGTTGACCCAACTTATGGCCAGCCTGCCTAATGGAGCGAATGGAGACGGCATAGACCTGCCGACTAGCCCCGGCTCCTCGTTTCCGGCCGCGCTTCGCGCATGGATTTCGTTGTCATCCATCGACTTCCCCTCGTGCTGATTCCGGCGATGCTACCAGATACTGCGGAAGGCGCGCAACGGCTTTGGCCTGTATTTTCACAGGGAAACAAGGTAACTTGTCACGCGATTGGAACAGGGAGGGTAAGGGGGGAACTGTTATGAGATGCCCAGGATGTCAAGCCGAGCTCAGCGGAGCGCCGAAATATTGCAGCGAGTGCGGCTATAACATCAAATCAGGAGAGCCGGTTCGGTCGCCCGCCTCCGGATCGGAATTCCCGGCTCAAGAGGATCTCACGGCCAAGGGCGGCGAGGGCGTATTGAAGCCGCCTTCCGGCTTCAGCCGCACGCTCTCCACCGAGCTGGTCGCAAGACAAATGGAATTGCGCGCGTTGGTTAAATTGAGCACGCTCATCCAGAGCCGAACCTACCGGCCGGGAGAAGTCGTGATCCGCAGAGGCGAGACGAATAGAGACCTCTTTTTCTTGACCGAAGGCCTGGTGGACATAACGAGGAGCGAGGGCGATACGGAATTCATGCTGAACGAAATCGAGCCGCCATACATTCTTGGGGAGATCGCCTTTCTGTTCGGCATGCCCCGAACGGCGACCGCGACGGCAAGAACGGAAGTAAAAACGTTTGTCTTGAAATACGAGGATTTAAAGGAACTTCTCAAAGATTTCCCGGCATGGCTCCCCGCCCTTTTGACCTCGTTGGCCAGCGATATGAAATCGCTCCATTATAAGGCCAAGATTTCGGAGAAAAGGCTCTTGGAGCTGGAGGGGCAGGGCAGGCATCGAAGTTAGGAAGGAAGAAACGTGGACGAGCCGTTAATCGAATTTAAAAACGTCACCAAGCGTTTCGGCGGGCGGACGGTCCTCGATCGGGTCAATCTGGAGGTCCGTGACGGTCACACGACGACCATCATCGGCAAGAGCGGCACCGGCAAGAGCGTGCTCCTCAAGCACATGGTCGGGCTGCTCTCGCCGACTGAAGGAAAGATCCTGTTCAGGGGCAAGGCCGTGGATCAGATGAGCCGGAAAGAGTTGGACGAGTTCAGAAGCCAGTTCAGTTACTGTTTTCAAAACAACGCCCTTTTCGATTCGCTCACGGTCTTTGAGAATATCGCTCTGCCGCTCCAGCAAACTACCCGAATGGGCAAGCGGGAGATCGACGGCAAGGTCATGGAGCGAATCGATCAGCTGGAGCTTTCGGAAGTGGCCCACAAGTACCCCTCCGAGCTGTCGGGCGGAATGCAGAAGCGGGCGGCCCTGGCCCGCGCGCTGATCACGGACCCGAAGATCGTGCTTTTCGACGAACCGACGACCGGCCAGGACCCGATCCGGAAGAACGCCATCTTCAGCATGATCGTGCACAACCAGAAGAGATTCGGTTTCACCACCATCATGATCAGCCACGATATCCCCGACGTCTTCTTCATTTCCGACCGCATTCTCGTTCTCTACGACGGCCAGATCATTTTTCAGGGCTCCTATGAGGAAATCGACAAGCTGCAGCACCCCATGGTCGATGAGTTCGTCAAAAGCCTGGAGCACTTCCAGGATGAATTGACAGGTCTTTACTCCAAGAAGACCTTCACCAAGGTCTACGAAAGGGCGGTGACCGCCAAGCAGCCGGGGGAAAACCTCACCGTAGCCGTGTTCACCGTGGACGACCTGGATGGCGTGAGCGCGAATCTGGGGCACACGACGGCGCAGGAGATCATTCAATCCTTGGCGGTATACGTCAATAAGCACTTCGGCGACGTCGGGATCTCCAACCGATCCGGCCGGGATAGGATCATGACGATCCTCGCCTTTACCGACCGCGACGTCGCCGAGCGTTTGATGGAGGATCTCGCCGGGGATCTTCGAGAGCGGGGACTTATCGATATCCAGGCTGAATCCCGGCCCGGGCAATCCTATCCCTTGTCCATCCTTGCCGGGTTGGCCGAAGGAAAGGCCGGCGAGGATATAGACATCATCTCGGAAAGGGCCAGATCCGTGCAAAAGGAAATCGCGCGATTTCAGTGCGGCGCGCCCAGGTAAGGCGACTCAGATCTTCGCGCCTGGATACAGCTAAAACCTTCCTACCTCGGGTAAATTATCTGGACAATTTTTTTGGGTTTGTGTACATTCGCCAGCCAGATGACGAAGAAGAAGTATATCGTGGTGGAAGGGCCGATCGGGGTGGGGAAGACGAGCCTGGCCAAGATCCTGGCCGCGGAATTTCAGGCGCGCTGCGTCTTTGAAAAAGTGGAAGACAATCCTTTTTTACCCAAGTTCTACGAAGACCGGGAGACCCACGCCTTCCAGAACCAGCTATTTTTTCTCTTGAGCCGCTATCAGCAGCAGCGGGAGCTCAGCCAGCAGGAATTGTTTATCCAGAGTACGGTATCCGATTACCTGTTCGCCAAGGACAAGATCTTCGCAACTTTGACGCTGAGCAGCGAAGAGCTGAATCTGTACCAGCAGATATACCAGCTGCTCGACACCCGCATTCCGAAGCCGGACTTGGTGGTCTATCTACAGGCCCGGCCTGAGGTCCTTTACAAAAGGATCAAAAAAAGAGATAAAAGCTATGAGCGAAGCATCACCCCGGAGTACCTGGAAGAGGTGGCTCAGGCGTACAACCGGTTCTTCTTCCATTACGACGAGAGCCCTCTTTTGGTGGTGAATACATCGGAGATCGATTTCGTTGCAAGCAGCAAGGATCTGGCTGACTTGATCAAGGAAATCAACAACATGGGCCCGGGGACGCAA
>JACPDC010000310.1 GCA_016184235.1 Deltaproteobacteria bacterium
CGTCCAGTCGCCTGCAATTTGAATTTGACCACGTCTTCACTCCCTTTTCGCTCGGGGTCGATCCTGTCTAGATTTTGGATTGGCAAAAGCCAGGATCTTTTCGATCTCCTTACCTACTCTTTCCGCTTCGCCCGGCGTCGCATGCTTTTCGAATAGAGGAAACAACTCGCGCTCCTCGCGCCGGATATGGCGCTCGAGCAGATCACCCAACTCAAAGAGGAGCCTGCCCAAGCCATCCGTCCTGTCGAGTCGCGCCAGGCCCTCTCGAAGGACCGCGTGATCCTTTACCAGATCTTCAATCAGCGTCTCGCTCTCCGGGATGCGGGAGCGCATGAAGGGAAACAGGATCTCTTCTTCCGCCTGGAAGTGCCGCTTGAGGTTGAGGGAAAAAAATTGTTCGAACTCTCCAGCCCTCTCCTTCAATCCCTGGATTCCCATCGGCCTTATTTGTCCCAGGGCCTGCTTGCGGCATCGCAGGGCCAAAGCCAGCCCGTGGTGGTGGTCGTGGGAAAGAGGAATGAGGCTCGCGTCACGCATAAACCGAGAGGGCAGACCCGGAAATAATGCCGTCTTCACATTATGTTTACATTGAACAGGCCGCGTGTTACAAGCCTGGAGAGGCTGCGGGACCCCGGCCCATTCACCGAAATACCGAAGGAGAGAAAAATGAAAAGACTCCTATTCGTTCTGGTCTTATCGCTCCAGCTATCGTTGGCGGGGAGCCTCCCCGCGGCCGCAGCCGCGGAGCCCGCCGCAAAACTCCTCCTCGCCCACGGAGCCATCAGCAACAATGTCACTCCTCTTTGGGTGGCAAAAGATCACGGGTTGTTTCGAAAGTACGGGCTGGATGTCGATCTGGTCTTCATCATCGCGGGCAGGGCCGCTCAGGCCATGCTTGCCGGCCAGGTGAGCGTCGGGCTGATCGGCGCCACGCATGTCACCAACGCGGTTACGGGCGGAGGAGACCTGACCATGATCCTCGGTCTGGAGAATAGCCTCGACTACCTCCTCATTTCCCGCCCTTCCGTCAAGAGCGGCGAGCAGCTGAAGGGAAAGAAGGTAGCTATCGGCACTCCCTCCGGCTCGGCGTCGCTGGCCACTTACGTGGCCCTGGATTATCTCGGGCTCAATCCACGGCGGGACAACATTGTCCTGCTGGGCGTGGGCGGAGTTCCGGAGCGCATGGCGGCTCTGCGCGCGGGGACCGTCGAAGCCACGAGCCTTTCTCCGGAGCTGGGCCAGGTGGTCACCAGCGAGGGCTACCACGTCCTCGTGGATACCGGCAAGGAAAATCTTCCCTTCCAGTCGTCGGGCCTGGTGATCTCGCGCAAGCTCATGAGAACAAACCCGACTCTGGTGGAAAATGTTTCGAAGGCGATCATCGAAGGCGTGGCCTACATCCACAACCCCGCCAACAAGAGGTCCGTGGAGCAGGTCATCGCCAAATACCTGAGGCTGGACAAGCCCGACCGGGTGGCCAAGGCCTACCACGATCTCGCGACAAAACTGCCGCGCAAGCCCTGCCCTACTCTTGAGGGCGTGGCCTCCGTGCTATGAGCCTGTGCAGGAAACTGGACGAGAGCGGCTTCATCGACCGGCTCTACCACTAAGCGTGATAAAACCGATCACACCACGCCTGACTCCTTGAGCCGCGCCACCGCCGCCCCATCATACCCCAGCGCGCTTAGTATCTCCTCCGTGTGCTCGCCCAAGGTCGGCGGCGGTATCGTCGTCCGCGGAGGAGTCCGGCTGAGATCGACGCCGCTTCCCACCAGACGCGTTTTTCCCATGCGCGGATGCTCGACCTCGCTCGGGAAGCCGTACCCCCGCACTTGCGGATCCTTGAACACCTCCTCCAAGGTGTTCAGCGGAGCGCACGGGACATCGCGCTCCTGCATGCGTCGGAGCCAATCTTCGCGGCGGCCCCCGCTGAAGGCCGATTGCAGCACCTCGCATAGCGCATCGTAGTTCTCGAAGCGGCCCTTGCGGTCGCGAAAACGGGGGTCGTCCGCCAGTTCCGTCTTGCCGGCGGCCTCCACAAGGCCGCGCCAGAACTTCTCCGGGGACGAGAGATGGATCACGAAAGGGAGGTTATCGCGATCGACAAAGGCGAACACGCCCGCGGTCCGCGTCCGGTAGGCGCGGCGCGGCACGACCCCGGTTTCGAAATAGCGCGCCGCATTCTCGCTGACAAAGGACACCGAGGCGCGCAGGAGAGAAGTTTCGACTCTCTGGCCTTCGCCGGTAACCAGCCGATGCACCAGGGCAGCCAGAATTCCATAGCAGGCGTAGATCCCGGTGAGATGATCCGAGAAAGAAATTCCCATTCCCTGGGGTTTTCCCGGGTCCGTGAGCAGACTCAAGAGCCCGCTCATGGCCTGGCCGATGGTATCGTACCCGGGCAGGTCGCGGTAAGGACCCGTCTGCCCGAAGCCGGAGATTGAACAGTAGATGACCTTGGGATTCAACGCCCGGACCGCATCGTAGCCCAAGCCCCTCTTTTCCAGCGTTCCCGGACGGAAATTCTCGATCACGACATCCGCGCCGGCGGCCAGCTTGAGAAAGATGTCGCGCCCTTCGTCGCGGCGGATATCCAGGGTGAGGCTCTTCTTGTTGCAATTCAGGCTGCAAAAAGTCGCCGAATAGAGCCGGTCTCCCCAGCCCCGAAACGGATCTCCCTGACCCGGCTGCTCGACCTTGACCACCTCCGCGCCCATGTCGGCCAACAGCAGCGAGGCAAACGGGCCGGTCACATAACTGGCAAGCTCGACGACGTGAATTCCCTGCAGGGCGCCATTCGTCATTGCTCTTTACTCTCCTGAGGACTACTGGATCGAATAGGGCAGTTCGAAAATAAATGTGGAACCCTGACCGGGCTCGCTCTCAACCTTGATATCGCCCCGCATCATTTCCAGATATCTCTTGACGATATTCAGACCCAGGCCCACGCCGCTGTAGCTGCCCGTGTGGGCTTCCTTGAGCTGGTGAAACTGCTCGAAGATCCTATCGATCTCCTCGGCTGGGATGCCCATCCCGGTGTCCGCCACGCTGAACTCAACCCGCCCCTTCGGATTCAGGTCCCGCACCCTCACTTCGATCTTGCCTTGGAGGGTGAATTTGAAGGCGTTGCCGATCAAGTTCTGCAGGATCTCCTCGAGCTTCAGCGCGTCGGTGGTCAGAGGCGGGAGATTCTTCTCTATGTCCCATACTATCTTCAAACGGCCGTTGCGGTTGAGCTGTTCCACATAGCTCTGGGCATGGGTGATGACCTCATCGACATGAAAGGTGGAGATATTCAGACCGACCTTGCTCGCCTCCACCTTGGTGAGGGTCAATACGTCATTGATGAGCTTGAGGAGCGTCTCGGAATAATGCAGGATCTTGTCCAGCGCGCTCTTTTGCTTGGGAGCGATATTGCCGAAGGTGCCGTCCTTGATCAAGTCGGCGTTGCCGATAATCACGTTCAAGGGAGTCCGCAGCTCGTGCGACATGGCTGCCAGAAAATCCGCCTTCGCCCGGTTGGCCTCGATCAGCTCCACATTGGCCTTTTCGAGCTCCGAAGATTTTTCTTTTGTCTCGTAGAAGAGACGCGCGTTCTCGACGGCGACGCCGATCTGCCCGGCCATAGATTCTATCAATCGGGCCTCTTCGGGCGTAAGACGCCGCGTTGCCTTGCTGTTGCAGACCATCGCTCCGACGGATTTGAGCTTGGCCTTAATCGGGAAGGCTCCCAAAAACCGGAAGCCCGTTCCTTGAGTATTCTTCGTGGCGCTCAATTCCCGGTATTGCGGATCGGTTTGGACATCGTCGAACATCATGGGGATACCTTGGTCCGCCACCCTGCCGATGATGCCCTCCCCCCGCCGGAAGCTCCGGACCTTGGAGAGATCGTCCCGGCCGGGGGGATAAGACGCCTTCACGCGCAGCTCGTCCCGTTCATTAAAAAGGTATATTCGCATCGTGTCGAAATGAAAAATCTCCGTTATCTTCTCGATCACTTCCTGCAACACCCGATCGAGATCCAGGGACTGGCTAACGGTGTAACTCACGGTGTAAAGGGCCGACAGTCTCTGAGCGCCCTGCACGGTCTCCTCGAACAGGCGGGCGTTTTCCACTCCCACGCCGATCTCGTTGGCGATGGAGCCTATCAATTCCAGCTCCTCGGGTGAAACGCGGCGCGCCGAATAGTTTGCCACGTTCAAGACCCCCAGGGTCCTCTCCTTCGACTTGACCGGGACATTGCACAGCGTTCGGAATCCTATGGCTTGAGCCCTGCGTCCCCCGGTAACCCGAAGATAGTTAGGGTCTGTCTGGATATCCTCATAAACCAATGGCTCCCCGCTGGCTATCACCTTTCCCATACTCCCCCGGCCGACCTCCCGGCGGTAGATGGATTGCACCACTTCGTCGCTTAAGCCCTTCGAAGCCCTGAGATGCAGCTCTTGACCGGAAGGATCCAGCACGTATATCCACGCGGCATCAAAGCCCAGCAGGTCGCAAACCTTATCCGCGCTCTCTTTCAAAACGACGTCGGGTTCCAGCGAGCGGTTGACGGTGGCGGAAATCGTGCTCAGCGCGGCGAGTTGCCGGGACCTGGTTCGCACCTGTTCGAACAGGGCCGCGTTCTCGAGCGCGACGCCGATCTGGTTCGCCATCGAGGTAAAAAGCGCAATGTCTCTGGGCAAAAATTCGTGAGCCCTATAACTGAGAAAGTTCATGACCCCGATGATCTTTTCCCTGGCCTTCAACGGAAGACTGATATAAGCGCGATAGCCGGCCTCCCGGGCCAGTTTCCCGCTGGCGAGCTCGGCGTAGCGGGGATCAGTCTGGATATCCGCGAAAATGGCCGGCTTGCCTGTCGCAGCGACGCTGCCGTTAATTCCGACTCCCACCGAATCCCCCGTCGTCCGAGAGCCGAACTCGGGATTGATCCCTTCATGAGCCTTTAGCTGCAGCTCTTTGCCGTCGAGGCTGAGGAGATAGAACCGGGCGCCATCGAACCTGGTAACCTCCAAAATCTTTTGGATCACCTCTCTGAGAACCGACTCCGCCTCCAGGGACTGGTTGACGGTAGCCGCGACGTCATAAAGCGCCGAGAGTTCCTTGGCTCTCGTAACGGTCTCTTCGAAAAGAGTTGCGTTCTCCACGGCAACGCCGATCTGATCCGCCATAGAGGTCAGCAGGCGCTCCTCCTCGGGCGTCAGCCTGCGCGGCTCTTTACCGATAAATACGATGACTCCAACGCATCTCTCCTTGGCCTTTATGGGAAACAAGGCGAAAAAGCTCGACCCCGCTTGTTTGGTAACCTTGGTCTGGCTCCACGCCTGGTAGCGCGGGTCGGTCTGGGCATCCTCGAAGATCACCGGCTGCCCGCTCTCAGCCACCTTCCCGACAACCCCTTGCCCGAGCTTGAATACCCTCGCCCGGGCTGCCAACTCCGGCGCGGTTTCAAAAGAGGCGCGCAGGTGGACTTCTGCCGCTTGGGGATCGAGCAGAAATATCCGGGTCGCGTCGAAATGGAAAACCTTTGAGACCTCCTTGATCACCTCTTGCAGGACCGTCTCCAGCTCCAAGGAGCGGTTGACCGTAGCTGTCACATCATAGAGCGCAGCCAACTCGGCGGTGCGCTGCGCCACCTTCTGCTCCAAGGTCGCGTAGGAAGTTTGCAGCTCTCCCGCCATCCTGTTGAATTCCCGCGCCAACTGTCCGATTTCGTCCTCGGTCTTGATTTCCACCCGATGGCCCAGGTTGCCCTTACCGATGATTTCGGCGCTGCGGTGCAGATCAAGTATAGGGCCGGTGATCCGATTGCTGACCCATACGATGATGAGCGCCCCAAGCACCATCCCCGCGCCGAGCAGAAACAGGGCATAGCTCTCCGCCCGGCGGACGTCCGCCAAGGCGACATCGACGGGCTCTTCCAGGATAACCGCCCACCCCAGCCCCTCGACGGACGCGAAGGTGCTCAGAACTGGCAAGCCGGCAATTCCCTGGTCCTCTCCCCCGGGAGAGGGATCACTCCCGCCAGGACTACGGATAAATTCTTGAACTTGCGGGAGAGCGCTCAGGTTGGTGCGCTTGAGCACCAGAGAGGGGTCTCGATGGGCGATGAGATTGCCGCGGCCGTCCACGAGATAAGCATAGCCGGCGCGCCCGAACTCGATTCCGCCGATAACCTCCCACAGGAACTTCAAGTTGGCCTCGGCGGTGATCACACCCGTAACCTCGTGAGGCGTGACTTTCACAGGCACCGTGATGGTGATATAGGGCTCGGCCTTATCCGAAGTGTAAACCGGACTGATGTAGCTATCTCCCTTAATGGCGGCCTTGAATTTTCCTGAGTCGCTCTGGTCGACGAGTTCGTCGGGAAGATAGACCCTCCTTTCCGATAGCTTCAAAACTTCCATCCCATCAGCGTTCAGGATCGCCGCCTCTGTGAAGGCCCTATCGTTTTTTAAGAGGAGAAGAACCAGCAGTCTCTGCTCCCTGCCCCCCACCTCGTAGAGCGCCGCGGAGGCGGACAGATCCGCCAACCGATCCACCTTGCGCCGGATAAACTCCTCGATCTCAAACGCGACCCTGGAGGCGACCTCTTTTTGCAGCCGGCCGGCCTCCTGCAAGATCATTCTGCGGGTATAAAGAGAGCCCGCCAGGGTATTAACGATCAGGGCTATTCCGAGAAGGGTGAGGCCCCATACCAGGAGCCGGCGGCGGATGCCGCTCCGGCCCGAAAAAAGCCCGCTTAATCTCTTCAACCGAAGGTATTGCCGCATTACTGGATCACTTCGTCGGCCC
>JACPDC010000311.1 GCA_016184235.1 Deltaproteobacteria bacterium
CCGAGGCGATGCGCCCGGAATACCAGGGCATCGTCGAGGCCGGCTTTCTGCTCCAGATCGACGATCCCGACCTGCCGGACGGCTGGCAGATCAACGCCCATATGAGCGTGGCGGAATACCGGAAATACGCCGAGCTGCGCGTGGACGCGCTCAATCACGCGCTCAAGGACGTCGCGCCGGAGAGGGTGCGCTTTCACACCTGCTGGGGCAGTTATCACGGGCCCCACAAGTACGACATTCCGCTCAAGGACATCGTCGACATCATTCTCAAGGTGCGCGCCAACACCTATTCCATCGAGGCCTCCAACCCGCGCCATGAGCACGAGTGGCGGGTGTGGGAGGAGGTGAAGCTGCCCGAGGGCAAGGTGCTGGTCCCGGGAGTGGTGGGCCACGCCACCGACATCGTCGAGCACCCGCAGGCGATCGCCGACCGCCTGGTGAAATATGCCAAGCTCGTGGGGCGCGAGAACGTGATGGCGGGAACCGACTGCGGGCTCGGCCCGAGAGTCGGCCATCCCAAGATCGCCTGGGCGAAGTTCGAGGCGATGGCCGAAGGGGCGCGCCTGGCCAGCAAACAGCTCTGGGGAAAGTAGCGACAGCCCGTCCGCCTTATAAGGAGATCGGATATGAAAATGGCACTTCGGCTCATAGTGGTTTATGGGCTGCTTCAGTTGGCGCTGCCCCTGACTCACTCAGCGCAAGGCGCGCCGGCCGCCGAGCAGCCGTTTTACGCGGGAAAGACCGTTCGCATCATGGCCGGCTTCGCGCCCGGCGGCACGATCGACTTGAGCGCCCGGCTCTTCGCCCGCCACCTGCCTAAATACATTCCGGGAAATCCCTCCGTCATCGTACAGAATATGACCGGCGCCGGCGGCCAGGTGGCGGCCAACTACACCTTCGGCGTCGCCAAGCCCGACGGGCTGACGCTGCTGCAATCTCCCACCGGCCCGATCATGAACGCCTTCCTGTTGCCGGAGAGCGTCCAATACGACGTGCGCCGGGTAGAGGCCCTTTGGGTCAGCGCCGACAGCTGGGTAACGGTCATCAATGTCAAAGCGACACAGGTAAAGAAGGCGGAGGATCTCTTGCGGACATCGGCTGCGCTCAGGGCCGGCGGCTCCGGACTCAGCAGCTTGAGGACCCTCAGGCCCAAGCTCGCCCTGGAGCTCTTCGGCGTGCAGCACACCCTGGTAACGGGCTACCAGGGATCTGCCGACCTGCTCCTGGCCCTGGATAAAGCCGAAATCCATCTCTTCGAGGACCCCCAGGACGGCTACAAGACAAATATCCGGCCGAGAGAGAAGGAAGGGAGCGTGGCCGTCCTGTGGCAGACCGGCACCCTCACTGCGGAGGACACCTTTAAGCGCTCGGATCTGCTGCCGCAGGTGCCGACTTTGGGTGAAATCCTGCCCAAGGATAAGAGAAAGGGGGTCGCCTGGGCAGCCTGGAAGGCGGCGGTGCTACCGCAGGCCTTCCAGTACATGACCAGCACGACTCCGGGCGTGCCCGCCGAGCGGATCGCGATTCTGAGCCGCGCCCTGGAAAAGATGACGCAGGATCCGGCTTTCCGAAAAGAGTTTGAAAGCACCCTGGGCGATCCTCCGGACGCTCTGGTGGGCGCGCCGGCGGATCGGATGGTCAAGGAGGCGGTCAAGAGACTCTTCGACGATTATCGACAGGGCACCGACTACCTCCGGGCATTGGCGAAGAAGAAGTAGATGAGAGGAGGCGCCCGAATGCGTCACCAAATGAGTTTCGTCGAGCGCCACGGGCGCGGCAAATATCTCGCCCTCGTTGCGCTCGCCTTTCTTTTCCTCAACGGCGATCCGGCTTCCGCCCAACTGAAAAAAGTTCGGCTCTCTGCGCCGACGGTCGCCATCACGGAGCTTCCCTTCAAGATCGCGCAACATCAAGGATTCTATCGCGAGCAGGGATTGGACGTCGAGATTGTCGTTATCCGGGGCGCTATAGGGGTAACGGCCCTGGTCGCCGGCTCCGTGGATTATTCCACCGCCTCAGGCTCCATCATCGTGGCTGCGGCGCGCGGCCTCGGCGTCAAGCTGGTTTACCTTATTTCGTCCAAGCCCGCCTTTGACCTGGTCGCGGAGCCGCGCATCCGCTCCATCGGTCAGCTCCGAGGAAAAACCGTCGGGATCTCATCGCGGGGAGGTTCCGTGGATCTATTGACCCGCTTGATGCTGGAAAAAAACGGGGTGAATCCTGATAAAGATCTCGTCCTTTTGGTCGTGGGCACCCAGGAAGAGATGATGATCGCTCTCAGGGCCGGAAGGATTTCCGCCGCGCTGCTCAGTCCCCCCCGGCAACTCATGCTCTATCGCGAGGGCTTCCAGAATCTCGGCTTTTCCGGAGACTACCTCTCGACCTACATGACAGGCGGCATCGGGGTGACCAGCGAAAAGATCAAGAGCAGCCCGGATGAAGTGCTGGCGTTTGTCAAAGGATCTTTGAAAGGAGTGGAGTTTTACAAGAAAAACCGCAACCAGGCGATTGCCATGATCGCCAAAGAACTCAGAATCAGCGATCCCGTTTTGGCCCGGCAGGTTTATGATCTGCACGCAGGGAGACTTTCCCGCAACGGCATGGAAGATGCCTCCTGGATACAAGGGGCCATTGAATTTACCAAGAAAAGTCTCGGCATGGCGGACAAGAACGTCCCCGCAGACCAGGTATTTGATTTCAGTTTTATCGAAAAGGCCCTTCGCTAAAAGATGGAGGCGAACGATGCAAGTTAACAGCGCCGAAATCCCGCGTCCCTACCAAGCCAAGCTCAAATCCCTGCAAGAGGCTATGAAGAAGGAGGGATTGGGCGCGCTGCTTTTTTATTCCACCGGGCAGTTGAGCATGCTCGAGGTCAATCCGGTGCTGTGGATCTCGGGCGCGCTTCCCATGGGACAGGATACCGGGGTTTTGATCACGGCGGCTGGGGACGCGACGATGCTCATCAGCCTTTCCTGGGACCTCGGCAGGGTGCGCCGGCAAAGCTGGATCGAGGAGATCCGGGTGGCGGATCGCTTCGTCGATGCGGTCAAGGAGTTGATCGAGCAGAAAGGGCTCCAAGGAAAGATCGGCATCGCCGGCTTGGGCTGGATGCCGGCGGCGATTTACCGGGGGCTGGAGCGGGCGCTGCCTGGAAGGGTCGATGCGGCGGATGCGATATTTCAATCCCTCGCCCGCCATCCCGGCCGCGAGGCCCTTGCCGCGCTGGAGCGCGCCGCGACCATCGCCGACGCCGGTTTTTCCGCCATCCTAGAAAGGGCGAAGATCGGCATGCCGGAGCACGAGCTCGCCGCGGAGGTGGAGTACGCCATGCGCTCTCAAGGCGCCGAGGATAACTTCGGCATGGTGACGGCTTCGGACCACAGCCACTGCACCCATCCTCCGGGCAATCGCAAAATCCAGCCGGGCGACACCATCATTGCGGAGATCACGCCGGCCATAGAGGGCCATTTCGTCCAGCTCTGCCGCACCGCGGTGATGGGCGCTGTCTCGCCCCTGCTGCGGGAGAAATTCGACATCATGGAGGAGGCGATGGAGAAAAGCCTGGAGCAGGTGCGCGTCGGAAAAAAGGCCGGGGAGATCGCGCGCGTCATGAACCAGGTCTTCACCGCCTACGGCTACGAGAAGTACTGCCGGCCTCCCTATATGCGGGTGCGGGGGCACGGCCTGGGCTTTTTATCCATGCCCTTCCCCGAGATCGTCGATGAGAACGAATCGGTCATCGAAGAGGGGATGTGCTTTGTCGTCCATCCCAACCAGTATCTGCCGGAGACCGGCTATCTCATGCTCGGGGACACCGTCTGGGTGGAGGCGAACGGCCCGCGGCGGCTGACGCAGACGCCGATGAAACTATTCTCTATCGATATTTGACCTCCGAACGACTTGAACAATTTGAACGTCTGGAACGATTTGAACGATTCTTAGAGGTGCCTAGTGGATACCCTTCACACCGTTTTGAATCGAGGCTGCAGCATCTGGGAGCGGGATTCTCTCTCCGAGAGCGAATTTCGCGGCCGGCTCGACAAAATAAAGGCGGGGATGAAAGAGCGCGGCGTCGATCTCCTGCTCGTCTACGGCGACTCGTGGCGCTACGGCCATCTGGCATTCGTCTCGCATTTCATTCCGAAGAATCGCGGCGCCCTGGCGGCGATTCCCCTCGCAGGAGAGCCGGCGCTGGTCGTCCAGGAGCCGAGCCGCAACAATCCCTTTTCCAAGACGCTCACCTGGATCGACGAGGTGCGCTCGGTGGGGCAATTCGCCCAGGGGCTGGGCGACGCGCTCAAGGCGCGGCAGCTCAAGCCCGGGCGCGTGGGGCTCGTCTCGGTCGAGCAGCAGCTCAACATCCGGGAATGGAACGGCCTGGTAAAGACGCTCGACGGCGCCGAACTTTCCGATTTGAGCGATCTCCTGATCTCGCTCCGTCTGGTCAAATCGGCCGCCGAGCAGGCGCTGGTGAAAAAGAGCGCCTCGATCCTCGAGCGCGCGCTCGAGTTCTTGCGGCGCGAGCTCAGAGCCGGGCGAAAAGAGCATGAGATCGCCGCCGCCGCGGAGCGCGAGGCGCGGCGCCAGGGGGTCGAGGATTTTAGATGTATGCTCGCCCGCTCCGCCGAGCCCGATATCGGCCTTCGGCCGCCGGGCCCTTCCGCGGTCAACAAGGGGGAGCGCTTGCTCGTGGCCGTGGCCGCCTCCTACCAGCGCTACTGGGCCGAGATCGGCCGCACTTTCTTCCTCGGAAAGCCGGCGCCGGAGTCATCGAAGAGCCATGACCTGGCAAAGGGGCTGTTCCGCAAGCTGGTGGAGGGCGCCAAGGTCGGAAGTTCCTCTGCGGTCGCGGCGACCTTTCTCTCGGAAGTCCCGGTCGCCGCCAGAAACTCGCTCGCGGCCTATGGCTTGGGAAACGGCATCGGCCTGGACATGAGCGAGGGCCCCTTTCTGGGCCGGGAGGATTCTGTGAAACTGCAGCCCGGTATGACGCTTACGCTCAGGGTCTGCTTCTCCGGCGAGGATTGCGGCAGCGCGCTGATCTCCCGGCCGTTCCTGATGAGTGCGAACGGATTACAGCCGCTGGCGAAGCCGGTCGAAGAGCCAGTTTTGATCGAGGCTTAGAGAAACATGAGCGCTTTAAACAGAAAAGCCCTGCAGCGGCAACAGACCGAGAAGCTCCGCGTCATGCTCGGCGAGCTTCTCAAGAGCAACAGTTTCTACCGGGCGAAGCTGCCGAAGGACGCCGCCTCAAAGTTGAACTCTCTTAAGGCGCTGCGCGATCTGCCCTTCACGATCAAGCGCGAGCTGGTCGAAGACCAGATCAGCCATCCCCCATTCGGCACCAACCTCACCTACCC
>JACPDC010000312.1 GCA_016184235.1 Deltaproteobacteria bacterium
CGGAGTAGCGGTCAGGCCGTAGAGGGAGGCTGTTTAGGAGAGCGTGACGCCGGCCGCGGCGCCGCCGCTTCCCGGTGAGCGCAGGCTAAGGCTGGAGCGTCGGGGATCTAGATCTTCCGAAACGGGGTGCCGGCCGGCTGGGCGCCCTTGATCTGGAGCCCGGCGGGCTTGGCGGCTTTATCCGGCGTCTTATCCTTGTCGTCTTTTTCGAGCAGCTTATCGATCGCGTCATCGCCCTTCAGCCCCTCCAGCTTGATCTTGAGCCGCAGGTTGTTGGCGCTATCGGCGTTGATGAGCGCCTGCTCGAGGCTGATCTTTCCCTCCTTGTAGAGCACAAAGAGGGCCTGATCGAAGGTCTGGTTTCCTTCCTGTAAGCCCTGCTCCATCGCGTCCTTGAGGATGTCCACCTCGCCGCGCTTGATGAGATCCTTGATGCGCGGGGTGTCCATCAGCACCTCCAAGGCCGCCGCGCGCTTGCCGTCGAGGGACGGGATCAAGCGCTGGGAGATGATCGCCCGCAGATTGAGCGAGAGCTGGAGATAGATCTGCGCGTGCCGCTCCTGGGGAAAGAAATTCATGATCCGCTCGATCGCCTGGTTGGCGTTGTTCGAGTGCAGGGTGCCGAGACATAGGTGGCCGGTCTCGGCGAAGGTGATCGCCGCCTCCATGGTCTCGGTGTCCCGGATCTCGCCGATGAGGATGACGTCCGGCGCCTGACGCAAGGTATTCTTCAGGGCGTTGGCATAAGAATGAGTATCAAATCCGATCTCCCTCTGCGACACGATCGATTTCTTGTGCCGGTGCACGAACTCGATGGGATCCTCGACCGAGATGATGTGGCCGGGCTCGTTGGAGTTGCGGTGGTCGATCATCCCGGCCAGGGTGGTCGATTTTCCGGAGCCGGTCGCGCCTACCAGGAGGACCAGTCCCCTCTTGGTCATGGAGATCTCCTTGACGATCGGCGGCATGCCCAATTTATCCAGCGGCACGATCTCAACTTTGATTTGCCGGATCACGAAGCCGACGTTGCCCCGCTGGCGAAAGATGTTGACGCGGAAACGGCCCAGGTCGTCGTAAGCCAGGGCCAGGTTCATCTCCATCGTCTCCTCGAACTCTTTCCTTTGCCGGTCCGTCCTCATCACCGCTTTGGCCAGATCCTCCAGTTGCTGGTTGGTTAATTTGCCGTCCCCGACCGGCTGGGTCACGCCGTTGATGCGGTACATCGCGGGACTCTCGACGGTGAGGTAGATATCCGAGGCGTCCCGCTCGACCATGACTTTGAGGAAATCGCGAATCTCCATAGACTCCCTCCGGGGAAAAATTACCGCCGGACTGGAGGCTTGCCGGCCGGTCCAGTTCCGTAGGCGCCGCCGCCGAAGAGATTCGGCGTCATGCTCTTCGATTGGGCCTCTTCCCTGGTGACGAGGCCGCGCGTGACCAGATCGATCAGGCACATGTCCATGGTTTGCATCCCGTCCTTCTGGCTGACCTGCATGGTGCCGGGAAGCTGGTGGATTTTTCCCTCGCGGATGAGATTGCGCACCGCGGTCGATCCGGTCATGATCTCTACCGCCGCCACTCTGCCCCCGCCCTTTTTCTTCAGCAGGGTTTGGGTGACCACGGCCTCGATGGACTCGGCGAACTGGGTGCGGATCTGCGCCTGCTGGCTCGGCGGGAAGACGTCGATGACGCGGTTTACGGTATCCGGGGCGCTGGAGGTGTGGATGGTGCCGAAGACCAAATGGCCGGTCTCGGCGGCGGTGAGGGCCAGCTGGATGGTCTCCAGATCGCGCATCTCTCCGACCAGAATCACGTCGGGGTCCTCGCGCAGGGCCGACCTCAAAGCGTTCGCGAATGAGTGGGTATGGGCCCCCAATTCCCTCTGGTTAACCAGACACTTCTTCGATTTGTGAACGAACTCGATCGGGTCCTCTATGGTCAGGACATGGCCTTCAAAGTCGCCGTTGATATAGTCGATCATGGCCGCCAGAGTGGTGGACTTTCCTGACCCCGTGGGTCCGGTGACCAGGATCAGCCCTTTCTCTCTGTCGCAGAGCTCCTTCATGATCTTCGGCATCCCCAACTGCTCCAGGGTCAGGATCTTCGTCGGGATAGTCCGAAAGACCGCCCCTTCGCCTTTGCGCTGCATGAAGACGTTGACGCGAAAGCGGGCGATATCTCCCATCTCAAAGGAGAAGTCGACCTCGTGAAGCTCCTCGAAGACCTTTCGCTGGGCGTCGTTCATGATGTCAAAGACCATGGAGTGAACGTCCTCCTTGGCCAGGGTGGGGCTGTCCAGCTTTTTCAGGTCTCCGTGGATCCTCAGCATCGGGGGCTCGCCGGAGCTCAAATGGCAATCCGAGGCTCCTTGCTCCACGCCAAACGCCAGCAGTTGGGTAATATCCATGAGGGTTTCCTCCTTTAAGATCCCGACGGCTGAATATAATACACTCGATAGTAAAGTGTAAAGGATTCAAAAAGCCGAAGATAGAAGATTGAAGTGGCGATTCTCGGTTTACGGAGCCGCCTTCTCAATGGTGATCTCCCATTGCCCCGCGCTCGGCTCACCGACGCCGACGAGACGGTGGCCCGCCTTCTGCGCCCAGCGGGAGATAGTCTCCAAGGCCATGGGAGAATCAACGATGACTTTAAGAATGTCCCCCACCGCCAGACCCTGCATCGCCTTCAACGTCAGGGTCAGCGGATCGGGGCAGATCTCGCCGCGCACATCGAGGGTTCTAACTGCCATTTAATTTATCCCGCCCTGCGGACAAAGAAGAGATACGTGCCGCTCCAGGTTCCAAGGATCAAAAATATCGTTGCCACCAAACTGGTAAGGCTTAGAGCCCCAATGCCCGTAAGGCTGTTGCCGATGTTACAGCCGCCGGCCACGACCGCCCCCACCCCCATGGTGGCGCCGCCCAGCGCCTGCTGCATCAGGCGGTGCGGCTTGGGCGCGCGCCACTGAAACTCGCGGCTCCATGTTGCGGCGAGAAAGGCGCCGAGCGGAACGCCCATGATCTGGAACACCCCCCAATTGAGGCTGTCGGGATCGCCATTGGCGAGATAAAAAAGGAGGGAGGCAGATGGTCCGGTCATGCGCAAGCCGTAATGGACATCCCCGGACCAAGCGGAGGCGAGCCAGGCGAGCGCCGCGACCAGCCCTAAGAGAAGCCCGGTTTTTTTCCAGGCCCATCCCCGCTGTGGCGGGGCGGACCGGCTCAGATAAAGCCAGAGGGCCAAGGGGATAAACAAAACGAGGATCAAGGGCCATGAACTCAGACCGAGGATGTGAGAGATGGTTGCCGGGCTCTCTCCCATGTCAACCTGGACGGAGCGGAGTATCACCGCCAGCGGCCTAAGGGCGCCGCCGCTTGTGGCGCCTGCGGCGATGATGAACATGACCACGACGACAAAGGAGCCCACCATTCCCTCTCCGATCCGATAATAAGAGCTGCTGGAGCAGCCTCCGGCCAGCGTCATTCCCAAACCAAAGACAAAGCCTCCCACCATGGCCGCAAGCCAGACAAAAGAGGGAGCGGAAAGAGAGAGCCACCCCAACTCTTCGAACAGGTGGATCAAAACCGCCTGGATGGTCAGGGCCAGGAGGTAGGCCTTAAAGAGGGTCAGGTCCTTGATCAGCAGGATGTCGCGAAAGGCCGTGTACATGCAGAAGCGCCCCCTCTGCAGCACAAAGCCGAAGAGCAGGCCCACCCCCAAACCTGCGATGACTTTTTCCATTGAGAACGGTCCAGTGAACTGAAAGATAACATTTTTTCTAGGAAAAGTTGAAGGGCTGCTATTTCCTTGCCTTTTTGAAAAAAAGTCGATAGGTATGCTTCAGACCAACCGTAATGTCGGATCTTTTAGCGGGAAAAATTGCCATCGTCACCGGAGGGGGAAGCGGAATCGGCAAGGCTATCGGCGAGAGCTTGGCCGGAAATGGCGTCCGGGTAGCCGTAGCGTCTCGCGATCCATCTCAACTTGAGGCCGCGGCCAGGTCGTTCGAAAGGCTCGAACGCCCGCTCCTGGCGGTCCGGACGGACATCAGGAAAAAAGAGCAAGTGCAGCAGGCGGTGGAGCAGGTGGTGGCAGCCTGGGGACGCGTCGACATTCTGGTGAACAACGCGGGCATTTCGGGTTTGACCCGGATCGATGATGCCGATGACGGCCGCTGGTACGATATCCTGGAGACAAACCTGACCGGGACGTACCTGATGACCAAAGCGGCGCTTAAGGCGATGCCGGACCACTCGGGCGCGCGGATTATCAATATCTCGTCGGTGCTGGGAAAATTCGGGGTTCCCGGTTACAGCGCCTATTGCGCCAGCAAACACGGCATGATCGGCTTTACCAGAGCGCTGGCCCTGGAAGTGGTCCACCGGGGCATCACGGTCAACGCGATATGCCCCGGTTGGGTAGAGACGGAAATGGCCCGCTCCGGAATCGAGGAAAGCGCCGCCTATCAGGGACTGAGTCCCGAGGAATTTAAGAAACAGGCTGTCCAGGCTGTGCCGATCCGAAGGTTCCTTGAGGCGGAAGAGGTGGCCCGTCTGGTCTGCTACCTGGCCTCGCCCAAAGCGGGCGGGATCACGGGTCAGGCGATCAACATCTGCGGCGGGCAGACGATGGTATAAGTTCGTTACTGGTTATTGGTTGACTCGTTATTCTAACCAATACACTAATAACTATTAACGAGTAACCAGAGCAATGACTATGCCGAGTTCAATTGAGCTTCTGAAAGAAAAGGGCCGCCGGCTGCGTATTCATTCGCTGCGAGCCACGACCGCGGCGGGTTCCGGCCATCCATCGTCCTGTTTATCCGCCGCGGATCTGGTATCCGTTATCTTCTTCGGCGAGATGCGCTACGACCCCCGCGACCCGGGCAACCCGGAGAACGACCGCTTCATCCTGTCCAAGGGGCACGCGGCGCCGCTTCTTTACGCCGCCTACGCGGAGGCGGGGATCCTTGAAGAATCCCAACTGATCACGCTCCGGCGCCTTGACAGCGATCTGGAGGGGCACCCCACGCCCCGTCTCCCGTGGGTCGAGGTGGCCACCGGCTCCCTGGGCCAGGGCCTTTCGGCGGCGCTGGGGGCGGCGCTGGCGGCGCGGCTGGACAAGCTCGCCTACGATACCTACGTGCTGTTGGGCGACGGCGAGTGCGCGGAGGGCTCCGTGTGGGAAGCGGCGGCGCTGGCCAGCTACTACCGCGCGTCCAATCTCTATGCCGTCGTCGATGTGAACGGCCTCGGCCAGAGCCAGCATACCATGCAGCGGTTCGATGTCGAGAATTTTGCGGAAAAATTCCGCGC
>JACPDC010000313.1 GCA_016184235.1 Deltaproteobacteria bacterium
TCGTGCCGGCCCAGCCTGGCGTAGGTAAAGCCCAGGTTGGTGTGCGCCTGAACAAAAGCAGGATTGAGCCGGATCGCCTCGTGATAGGCCTTCAGGGCCGCTGGATAATCTCTGAGCCCGATGTAGGCGTTGCCCAAGTTGTAATGCGCCTCGGCCGATTCCGGCTGCTCCTTCACGACTTCCTGGAAGGCCGCAATCGCCTCGGGATAGCGACCTTCATGAAGAAAGCGAAAACCCTCTGTGAAATAATTCTGTGACATGGACTCAGTTCCAATAGTTCGAATGGTTTAAGTCGTTCCAACGGTTCAAACGAATCGAACGATTCAAACGACTTGAACTGGATTTTATTTTTGTTTGATTACATGCGCCGCTGTGGCCTCGGAGGAGGGGGGCGCACGAAGCGAGCCACCTCCTGGTTGACCGGCCGGGCGAAAACGTCGTTCGCCGCCCCCACCTGCAGGAGCTCGCCGCCAATCAGAACGGCGACCCGGTCTCCCAACATAAAGGCTTCGTTTCTGTCGTGAGTGACAAAGACCGTGGTGATGCCGGTCTCGCGCAGGATGGTCTCTGGTCCTCTGGGCCTCGCCCCCCGAGAGACTCCGCGCCCGTCTCCCGGCCAGATGGACGATGCCAAGCCGCTCGAGCCAGGGCCGGACCCTCCGCTCGGCTTCTCTTTGGCTCAGCCCGCGCAGTTTCAGCCCCAGGGCGGCATTCTCATAAACCGACGCGTTCAAAAGAAGAGGCTCCTGAAAAACGCTCGCCATGCGGCGCCTGACCGCGAGAGAATCCTTCGGCTCTATTTCTCGCCCACGGAAGTACACTCTCCCTTCTGTCGGCTGTTCGAGCAGCCCCATCACGCGCAGCAGCGTCGACTTGCCCGCTCCATTGGGTCCGATGATAGCCAGGACCTCGCCGGGACGGACCGAGAGAGCGGCGACTTGAAGGACGGTCGAGCCGCCGTAGCGGACCAGGATCTCCCGCAGGGCTAGGAGGGCTTCGGCCATCTCAACTGCTCGCGCTGCTGAATATGGGTGAGGAGAAAATTCACTGCAAAGGTCAGGATCAGGAGGATCAAGCCCAAGGCGATCGCGATTTCAAAGTTGCCTTTCCCGGTCTCCAGGACTGTGGCGGTGGTGAGAACACGGGTCTGTCCGCGGATGTTTCCGCCTACCATCATGGAAGCGCCGACTTCCGAAATGACCCCGCCGAAGCCCGCCATTACTGCCGCAAGTAGAGGAAGCCTGGCTTCCTTGCAGAGAAGCCAGAGGAGTTGGCTCCTCGAGGCGCCGATGCCCAGGAGTTGCAAGCTCAGATTCGGGTTCAAGGTCTGAAATGCGGCCATGGTCAGGCCGGCTACGATAGGGAACGCGATAACCAACTGAGCGATGACCATGGCTGTGGGGGTGTAGAGCAGCTCGAGGAGCCCCAACGGGCCGCTGCGCCAGAGGAAGATCGAGACGAAGAGGCCGACCACGACCGGTGGCAGCCCCATTCCGGTATTGATCAGCGCTACTGTGATCGAGCGTCCGGGGAACTGAGTCAGCGCCAGGAAGATTCCTATCGGGATGCCCAACAGCAGAGATAGCAGTGTGGCGCCGCCCGAGATCTTGAGCGAAAGCCATGTGACGGCCCAGATCTCGGGGTCTCCTGTAAAGAGGAGCCAGAATGCCTGCCCGATGCCGTCCCAGATGAGCCCCATGTCAGCCTCCGATCTCCTCTTCTCGTTTTCCCGCGACGGGGACGAACAACGGCTGCCCGTATTTCTCCACGCCGAAGCCCTTGATTACGGCCTGGGTTTGAGGGGCGACCATGAAATCGGCGAAGGCCTTTCCTCCAACGACATTGATCCTCGGCCCGTTGGCTGGATTGACCTCCATCACCGAATAGATGTTCAGGAGCGGTTTGTCTCGCTCTAGAAGGATGCCGAGCGCCAGGCGCTTCCGGAAGGCGAGATAGGTTGCGCGGTCGGTGATCGTGTAGGCGTTGCGGTCGTTAGCGATGCCGAGAGTGGCGCCCATTCCCTGGCCTGACTCTATGTACCAGGCGCCCCTGGGCTCGATCCCCGCCTGTCTCCACAGCGACTTCTCAAGATTGTGCGTGCCGGAGTTGTCGCCGCGGGAAACGAACCTGGTCCCGCTGCCGGCGATCAGCTTCAGCGCCTCGAGACTTCTCTTGGCAGCCTTGACTTTGGCCGGATCGGCGCCTGGACCGACGATCATGAAATCGTTGTACATGACCAGGCGGCGGTTCAACAGCTTTCCATCGGCAAGATATTTTTTCTCAAGGCTCGGCGCATGGACCAGCGCCACATCCGCTTCTCCCTTAGCCGCCAACGCCAGCGCCTGGCCCGTGCCGACTGAAATAGTCTTCACTCTGTAGCCGGTCTTTTTCTCGAAAAGCGGGACCAGGAGATCAAGAAGGCCCGAGTCCTGGGTGCTGGTGGTGGTTGACAGGATGGTATTTTTTGCCGGCTCGGCGGCCCGAAGGTCGAGGGGGACGGGCAGGAGAAAAGTCAGGGCGGCAAGCAGGGCTCCGCGATTAGTCTTTGCTGCCATGGGAATCCTGTCTTTAACTCAGGCCGTCAAGCAAAGACAAGCGGAGACCGGTCACTTTTTTTTCGCGCGCAGCCGGTCGATCAGCGCCGTAACCTCTTCCATGCGGGTGCGGACCTCGGCCTCGGTCTTGCGCACCTCCTCAGGCGGCGCCCCTTTGTCGACGGCGTCTTCGAATGCGGTCACGGCGACGCCGAACACCTTGAGCACGCGGCGGGTTTCATCGGTCGGCATGTTTCCTCCGAAATTCGTTATTCGTTGATTCGTTGAATCGTCTATTCGTTGCGCCTTAGTATCGGTTTTTCGATTAACGAGTAACCAATAACGAGTAACGATTAACCAAGGCCCAGCTCTCTCAGCTTCTTTTCCGGAATAAACCCGTTCTTGTCCCATCCCCTCGCTTGGTAATAGCCCCCGATCATCTCGCGCAGCTCGGAGACGGTCAAGCCCACGCCCTGGGCCACGCCGGTGGGAAGGGCCTCGCCGAGCAGCCGGGGCGGCAGCCAGTCGTCCTCCGGCTGCCAGCCCTCACGCACGTTGAAGAGCTTCTTCAGCGTGTTGATGCGCTCGCCGACGCGGCGCAGCTCCGCATCGGAGCAGGACCAGCCGGTGACTTTGCTCAGCAGCTCGGCCGACTCGGCGTAAAAATCGGTGAAGCACTTGCGCAGAAACTTGCAAACGATCAGCGAATCCAACACGGAAGCGAAATCTTCCGAGGCGGCGACCAGACCGCCCCGGCGGGCATCTCCGCTCAGACGATCGACCTCTCCGGAGAAATCGGCCTCGTAAGCCCCGGAGCGGTTGTGGCAGGCCCCGCGCGGGCTCACGGCGAAGCCCAGCGCCATGGTCTTTAAGCTGCGCGGCTCATATCCGGGCAGTTCCATGCCCTTCACGTGCATGGCCCAATAGGCGCTCTCGCCCCCCAGTTTCGTCGCCGCCCGTCTGGAGCCCTCGGCCAGCAGGGAGCCCAGGCCGCTGCGCCGGGCAATGGCCGATAGGGCCTCCAAGAAGGGCTCCGCCTTGCCGAAGCGCAGGCCGAGCCTTTGAGCCTCGGGCAATAATCCTTTCTCCGCGCACTCCATCGCCCACGCCAGGGTGCCGCCGGCGCTGATGGTGTCGAGGCCGTATTGGTCGCAGAGCCGCGCGGCCTGAAGGACCGCCTCCGGATCCTCAATGCCACACAGCGGTCCCAAGGCGAACAAGGTCTCGTATTCCAGCCGCTGCTCCGCCCCGGTGAGAGATTTGAACAGCCGCTCGCAGCGGATCGTGCACGAGGCGCAGCCGTATCTGCGGCTGAAGCTGTTCTCCGTGAGGCTCTCTCCGCTCAGCGCCTCGGCGTGGTCGAAGGTCGATTGCTGGAAGTTGCGCGTCGGCAAGGTGCCGAGACGGTTGAATACCGCCAGGTTCGCGACCGTGCCGATCTCCCGGTACTTGGCCGTCACCGTGCCCAAGCTCCGCTCGCGCATCATCTCGGCTATGGCGTCGACCCCTTTCGGGTCCGCCACTTCCACCTCGCTGTTGCCGGAGAGGGCGATCGCCTTCAAGTTCTTCGACCCCATCACCGCGCCGACGCCGCCCCGGCCCGCGTGACGGCCCTCATTGCTGATGGTGGCGAAGCGGACCAGGTTCTCCCCCGCTTGGCCGATGGCCGCCACCCGCACGCCGCCATGGTTGAGCTCGGAGCGGATCAGGGCTTCGGTCTCGCCGGGGCTTCTGCCCCAGAGATGCCGGGCTTCCCGAAACTCCACCACCGGGAGCTCTCCGCTCTCCTTGCCTCCGATCATAAGGTATACGGGGGGTTCCGCCCGGCCCGTGATGGCGATTGCATCCAGGCCGGCGCGCTTCAGCTCCAGGGCGAAAAAGCTCGAGGAGAGCGAGTCGGCGATAAAGCCGGTAAGAGGGGATTTGGTGACCACGGCGAATTTGGAGGTGGTGGTGAGGCCGGTGCCGACCAGAGGCGCCGTGGTAAAGATCAGCGGGTTGGCCGGGGAAAAAGGCTCCACTCCGCCTGGCGCCAAATCGTAGAGGAGGCTGGTCCCGAGACCGATGCCGCCGAGGAACGCCCTGAGGCGCGTCTCTTCGAGCGCCACCCAGCGGTGGCTCCGGCTGGTCAGATCGATTTGCAGCAGTCGGCCATGAAATCCGTACACGGCTCAGCCTCCGGCATCGGCAGAAATGATAAATATTCTATCCCCGGGACGGACCTCGACGGTGAGGTCGCGCACAAAGTCGCGCCCGTTGATATTGCAGGCATGGCCGCTGGCGAGGCTGTTGCCGCCGGGCGCGATCACCGGCCCCACCAGCGTCGGCAGCTTTTCCGCCAGGGCTGAGAAAACATGAGCCACAGTGGCGCCCTGCGGCAATGCCAGGGAAACCTCCCTGGTTTTTGCCCGCAAACGGGCCACTCCCAGCAGCTCCACTGTGCAGGGGACGGAGGCGCTCTCCTTGGCGGGCTCTGCGGGACCGCGCTGTTCCCGCCAGCGTTTCAGCGCCGCCTGATAGTCCTCAGGCGTGTTCATGTTGAGGAAGCTTAAGCCCTCCGGGTCGAAGCGGCGGATCTCCTCCGGCCCCACCTCTCTCGTGCGCACCTTTTTATAAAGGGAGATCGGACGGAGCTCGCCGCTCTCGAGCTGATCCTTGAGCAGCGGCGCGACCTCGCGCCGGTAGACCGCAAAGAGCGGCTGTAATCGCTCCTCCCAGTAGGGCACGACCACATCGTAATTTGTGATTTGAGATAGGAGATGTGAGATCAGCCCGAGGCTCAAGAAAGGCACGTCGCACGAGGTCACAAAGCCGATAGCTCCGCGGGCTTCCTGGAGCCCGTAATAGATCCCGGCTACCGGCCCCTGGTAGGCCACCTGGTCGCGCACCAGTGTCACTGGCAGTGCCTGCCCTGAGCCGCGTCGAAGGGGCGGCAGCTCCTGTTCGGCCGCGGCGACGACGATGATCTCGCTAAAAAGAGGCTCAAGTCTGCGCACGGCGTGAACAATAAGCGGCTCGCCGTCAAAGGGAAGCAGCGCCTTGGGCCGGCCCATGCGCGAGCTCTTGCCGCCGGTGAGAACGACGGCGGCGGCGCCTGCTGATGGCTGGTCGTCTTTCATCTCTTGCCTTTTTCTTGCAGTCGGAACGGAGGGAGAAGGAGCCCGGCTTGGCAGGATTCTAGGTTCATAAGAGCCCAATAGTCAAGAAAGGGGAAAGGGGGTTACGGATATGGATTATCGATTGCGGCGCGCTTCATCTGGGCGTGCAGGTCCACCATGGTGAGGGCGCAGTATTCCATGGAATAGCCGGCCCGGAACTCCACCTTGCCGTCTTCCAGAGCGCGCTGCAGCACCGTGCGGTTGAAGGCGCCGTGCCCCATCGCCTCTTCGCCTCCCTGTCCAAGCGCATGGGGCTCCAGGTCCGCCTCTTCGTGCGTGGAAAAATAGACCGCCTGTTCCTTGGTAAATTTGTAGTGGGTGGTCAGGGCGCGGAACCACTCCCCGGACCAGTGGGCGAGCGACTCCTCGAAGACGTGCAGGCCCCACAGCTCGATGATCGAGCCGTCGATGAAGATCTTGTGGCAGAAATCGTTGATCGCGCGCGCCTCCGGGAGATAGGCATCTTCGAGAACCTCCTTCGGCGTGAGCTTCATCGCCTCGGCGGTTTTTAACAGCACGAGCACGTGACCGGGAGGCTTGGGCGAGATCAGCTCATCGGCGATCTTGGCGCAGAAGGGGCCCAAGAGATCGAAGTGATGCACGAAGAAGGGAAGATGAGTGTAATAGGAGAGGGCGTTCAGCGCGTTGACCTCCATGGAGAAGTGGCCCCAGTTCTTGAAAAACTGGCGGATGATCGGCATGGGGAGCTTCCCCTCCCGCAGCTGGGTCATGAACGGACCATTTTGGATCTTTTGCTTCCAGTGTTCGTACATCCTGGCGTAGAGATAATCGACGTAGGCCTTGGCCTCCTGAGGACTCATCTTTTCGCCCGGACGCGGCTCTTTCACTTTCGCCACTCTCTTTTCTCCTTTGTGCCTGCTTCGGCGATGGTATCCAGGCCGTTTATCACCGGCCCAGTCTCTTTGTCAAGAATGGGCGCGTTGGAAATTGCCGCCGGCTGAGTTAGAATGCGCCCGTGCCTGCCTCTCCAAGCAAGACGCTCGAAACTTTTTCCAATCCCCGGCCCGAAAGGGACTACGAGATCAATATGGAGTGCCCCGAGTTTACCTGCGTCTGCCCGCGCACCGGACAGCCGGACTTCGCCACGATCCGGATTCGCTATGTCCCGGATCAGCTCTGCGTCGAGCTGAAGTCCCTGAAGCTTTACCTGTGGTCCTTCCGCGGGGAAGGGGCGTTTCATGAGGATGTCATCAATCGCATTCTCGACGATCTAGTCCGGGCCTGCCGCCCGCGCTCGATGACGGTGGTGGGCGACTTCAATGTCCGCGGCGGCATACACACAACCGTTACGGCAGAGTATAAGGGCAGGTAACTTCATAAGCGTTCGGCGGTCAGCGATCAGTAGAAACTTCGGCTGAAAGCTGATGGCTGAAAGCTGGCTGCTAAAAATGTCCGACCTTGGCGTATTAAGACAGCTCCTCATCGTTCTCGCGGCGACCATCTCGATCGTATTCCTCTTTCACAAATTGCGCCTGCCGGCGATCGTCGGCTTTCTCCTGGCCGGGGTGATCATGGGTCCGAACGGACTCAAGTGGATCCGCGCGATCGAGCAGGTCGAGACCCTTGCCGAGATCGGCGTCGTGCTCCTGCTCTTTACGATAGGGCTCGAATTTTCCCTCGAGCGCATTCTGCCGATCCGCCGCCATGTGCTCTGGGCCGGCGGCCTGCAAATCGCGCTGACGACGCTGGCGGTGGTGCTGGTCTCCTCGTCTCTGGGCTTTTCCCTCGAGGTCGGGATCTTCTACGGCTTTCTCGTTTCCTTGAGCAGCACTGCGATAGTGCTGAGGATCTATAACGAGCGCGGAGAGATCGATGCCCCTCAGGGGAGATGGGCCGCGGGCATTCTGCTCTTTCAGGATCTCTGCATAGTCCCCATGATCCTGCTGGTCCCGATACTCGGACAA
>JACPDC010000314.1 GCA_016184235.1 Deltaproteobacteria bacterium
TTCTTGGTCGGAAAGGAGTAGCCGCAGTTCTTGACCGCCGCGCGGATGCGATCCTTGCTTTCCCGGACCGCCCCCTCGGCCAGACCTACGGTGGCAAGCTGGGGAAGGCCAGCGGCGACATCGATCTCGACTTCCACCAGCAGGGCATCGATCCCGTAGAGCGCGGCGCTGTTGACCTTGGCGAGCATTTTTCTTGCTAGAACTTGTCCTGAAGAGGCATAGCGGGCGAAACGACCATACTGAAAATTAGACGACGGCGAAAGAGATCTCTTTCTCAACATTTGGGCGGGCTATGGTTTCATTTTATGTCAGAGTGTTCAAAAGTTGACAATGTTTGGCGCCTTTGATCATTCCAATGGGCCATTTTGAGATAAAAGTCCTTTTCTGGCATAGGGATTAACATGGCATGGCATTTGCGATATTTTTCAGCAGATGTTCGAAGAATTCCATGAAGATTCAGGTGCTTACCCTATTTATTGACTCGGGTATTTACCCGATGCTGGTTCGCAAAGGACAGCAGATTTGGAGGCTGAAATGACCAAAGAACTCCGCGCACTGATCGTCGAGGATTCGCAGGACGACGCCCTGTTGCTGGTGGGGGCGTTGGAGCAGGGGGGCTACGAGCCTCGGTTCGAGAGGGTGGATTCTTCCGGGACCATGGCCGCAGCGCTCGCCAGGCAGAGGTGGGATATAGTCTTCGCGGATTATACCATGCCCCAATTCAGAGGGACGGATGCCTTGGAGCTGCTGACAAAAAGCGGACTCGATGTGCCATTCATCTTCGTCTCCGGCACCATCGGGGAGGACACGGCGGTGGCTGCCATGAAAGCCGGCGCGCACGATTACATTATGAAAGGCAATCTCAAGCGGCTGGTCCCTGCCGTCCAAAGGGAGCTGCGCGAAGCGGAGACAAGACATCAGCAAAGACAGGTTGAAGAAAAAATTCGACGGCAGCAAGAACGCGTCCGCGCCCTGCACGAGATTGACCTGGCCATCATCTCGACGCTGGAGCTCCACAGTGTTCTGAAACTGCTGCTTGAGAAACTCGATCTTTTCCTTCCCGATTTTGTCGCCAGCGCGGTAAGGTTGTTGGATAAAGAACACGGCGTGCTGGAACTCGCGGCCTGCCGCTGTATCGAAGGGCAAGAGTGGATTTCGAAGGAGTGGAAAGCCGGGGCAGAGCTGGACCGCGTGGCGGCTGAAACCAAGACTGCTCTGTTGGTAGAAGATCTGCAAACAGATCCGCGAATCAGGGATTTTGAGTTCACGCGCAGACACGGCCTGGGCTCCTACCTGGCGGTTCCGCTGATTGCCAAAAGGGAGTTCGTGGGAGTCCTGTCCTTTTACCTGCAGAGGGGTCGCGCATTTAATAACGAGGAGATCGAGTTCTTGGTCACGCTGGGAGGCCAGGCGGCCCTGGCGATTCATAATGCCCAGCTCTACGAGCAGACCAAAAAGCAGGCGGAGGAGCTGGAACAGGCCAACCGCGTAAAGTCCGAGTTCTTGAGCGTCATGTCCCACGAGCTGAAAACGCCCTTGAATATCGTCATGGGCTACGCGGGGATGATCCGAGACAAAATCATGGCGGACCAGGGCAGCGCTCTCGAAAAGATCGTCAGGCAGTCCAGGGATTTGCTGGAAATGATCGATGGCATCCTGGATGTGACGGCGATAGAGGCCGGCGCCATCTCGTTGCGGGCTCAGGAGTTCAGGCTGGACCATTTCCTTGAGGAGATGAAGTCGCTGTACGACTATGCCCTTGGCAGGAAAATAAGGCTGGTCTGGGAGTGGCCGGCGGGGCTTCCGAAGATCAACACGGACAGCGTCAAGTTAAAGCATATCCTGCAGAACCTCATCAACAACGCGCTCAAGTTTACGGAAGAGGGAACGGTGACGGTATCGGCAAGGATCACAGAAGGCAATAGGCAGCAGGCAATAGGCAATAGAAAAGAAGGTTCAGAGGCAACAGAGGATTTAACTAATGCCTCATGCCTATTGCCTAATGCCTCCCAGGTCGTGGAGTTCAAGGTTACAGATACCGGTCCCGGCATCCCCGAGGATAAGATTCCCGTCATTTTCGAGAGGTTCCGCCAGCTGGACAGCTCGACAAAAAGGTCTTACGGGGGCACCGGGATCGGGCTCCACATCGTCAAGACCTTTACTGAAATGATGGGGGGCTGGATCGAAGTGGAAAGCGAGCTCGGCAAGGGCTCGACCTTCACTGTGACTATACCCCTTGAGACTTAGGCGGATCTGCCAGACCCAACCGCCTTCACCCCATTTCGCCGGCAGGCCATTGCCATCGACATTCGAGTCTCGCCCGATACGAGTCCTTCTAACACTTTTCTGCGTATGCGATATTGTGTATCATCCTGCGGACAAAGCGGCTCCATCCCTTAGCCAGGGTCATTCCCAATGGCTCGACCGATGCGCTCTCAAATCCTTCGCCTGGCTTTCGTAGCGGTCATTTACTTCTTTGCCGCTCGGTTGGGGCTCACCATGGACGCTGTCGGCGGCGTGGCGACCACCGTCTGGCCGCCGACGGCAATCGCCCTGAGCGCGCTTTTATTATTCGGCTACGGGCTCTGGCCGGGGATCGCGCTGGCCGCCTTCCTGGTCAATCTATCCGTCGGCGTGCCGATCCTTGGCGCTCTCGGCATGGCCGCAGGCAACACTCTAGAGGCTGTGATCGCAACCTATCTGCTCCGCCGCGCAGGGTTCCGGCCCGCCCTGGAGCGTCTCCGAGACGCCGTCTCCCTGGTGGTCTGCGGCGGTCTCTTGAGCACTCTGGTCAGCGCCAGCGTCGGCGTGACCAGCGGCTGGCTCACCGGGGTTATCGGCCCCGCCGATTACGGCAGTGCCTGGCGCAGTTGGTGGGTGGGGGACATGTTGAGTGATCTCGTGCTGGCTCCGGTGCTGCTGACGTGGGGCTCCCATCCGCGTGTCCAAAGCAGCCCGTGGCGCCTGGCCGAGGCTTTCTCCTTGGCGGGTCTGATCCTGATCCTGAGCCTCATCGTCTTCGGCTACGACGTTGGTTTGGGACCCGCCGATTTCCTCCAGCCCTACTTCCTGTTTCCCCTTTTTATTTGGGCGGCGCTCCGCTTCGATCAGCGCGGCGTTGCGGCGGCGATCCTTGCGGTATCCATCGTAGCGATCGGCGGCACCGCTCAGGGTTACGGCCCCTTTGCGCGGCAGAGCGTGAATGAGAGCCTGCTCTTTTTGCAGACCTTCATGGGAGTGCTGGCGGCTACGTTCCTGGTCCTGGCCGCGGTGGTTGCCGAGCACAGCCGGGCCGAAGCGGGGCTGCGAGAAGCCCATGACCAGTTGGAGTTGCGGGTCGAGGAGCGAACCGTTCAGCTCAAAGAGACCAATGACCTCTTGTGCGAGGAAATTCTCGAGCGCCGGCGGGTCGAGGAAATACTGCAGGCCTCGGAGCGGCGGCTCGCGGGAATCCTGGACATCGCCGCGGACGCGATTATTTCGGTGGATGGAGCCCAGCGCATCAGGCTGTTCAATCAGGGGGCGGAGAAGATCTTCGGATATGCGGCCGAAGAGGTGTTGGGCCGGCCCCTGGGCATGCTCCTGCCGGAGCGCTTTGTTGAGGCCCACCACCGGCATATCCAAGAGTTCGCCGCCGTCCCGGAGACGGCGCGGCGGATGGGCGAGCGGCGTGAGATCTTCGGCCGCCGCAAAGACGGCCGGGAGTTTCCCGCCGAGGCCAGCATCTCGAAGCTGGATCTCTCGGGGCAAACCGCCTTTACGGTTATCCTGCGGGACATCACCGGGCGCAGGGGCGCCGAGGAGGAGATCCACAGGCTCAACGAGAACCTGAAGCGCCGCGCCGTAGAGCTTGAGGCCGTCAACCGGGAGCTCGAGTCCTTCTCTTACTCGGTATCCCACGATCTGCGCGCCCCGGTGCGTCGGATCGAAGGTTTTAGTTCGTCTTTATTGGAGGAATACGAGAAGCAGCTGGGAGAAAAAGGACGGGACTACCTGCGCCGGATACGCGCCTCTTGCGAGCAGATGGCAAGGCTGATCGAGGACCTGCTGCAACTTTCTCGCGTGACCCGCAGCAAGATGCATCGGGAGCCTGTGGATCTAAGCGCCCTGGCCCGCCAGATAACCGTCGAACTTCAGAAGTCCGATCCGGGGCGCCGCATACAGTCGGTGATCGGGGAGGGGCTGGTCGCCAGCGGCGATGCGAGGCTGCTGCGGGTGGCGCTGGAGAATCTCCTGGTGAATGCCTGGAAGTTTACCGGGAAACGCGACGATCCGCGTATCGAGTTTGGGGTGGTGCAAATGAACGGGCAGCCGATCTATTATGTGCGGGACAACGGGGTGGGGTTTGATATGGCCTATGCTGATAGGCTGTTTGGGGCCTTCCAGCGCCTGCACGAGGAGACCGAGTTCCCTGGGACTGGAATCGGACTGGCAACTGTCCAGCGCATCATCCATCGCCATGGCGGCCGGGTCTGGGCCGAGAGCGCGGTGGGGCAAGGGGCGACGTTTTACTTCACTCTTTGATCCGAAGGGAAGAACTGCCGGAAAAAGAATTCATAGTCTTGCCACTGGAAGTTTTTCCTGGTATAAGATTTCATGTTTGCTCTGAAGGCGCTCGACGCCGCAAAAACCCAGGCCCAGGTCTGGGTTTTTTTTTACCCTCGCCCGGAGGTAAGCCATGTTAAACCAGGAGATCCTGCCGCTCGGTCTCACCTTTGACGACGTCCTGCTGGTCCCGGCCGAATCGTCGATCCTGCCGCGCGAGACGGACGTCGCCACCCGCTTGACGCAACGGATCACACTCAATATCCCCCTGGTCAGCGCCGCTATGGATACCGTGACCGAGTTGCGCACCGCCATTGCGATGGCGCAGGAGGGAGGGCTGGGCTTCATCCACCGCAATATGTCCGTGGCCGCCCAGGCTGCCGAAGTCGAAAAGGTCAAGAAATTCGAGAGCGGCATGATCACGGACCCGATAACCGTCCGGCCGGATCAAAAGATCGCCGAGGTCCAAGAGATCATGCAAAAGTACGGGATCTCCGGGCTTCCGGTGACCCAGGGGGGACGGCTGGTCGGAATCCTGACCCATCGGGATCTGCGTTTTGAAAGGAGACTGGACCGGTCCGTTTCCGAGGTGATGACCAAGGATAACCTGATCACGGCGCCGCCCGGAGTGGGTCTCGATGAGGCCAAAGAGATATTGCACCGGCATCGCATCGAAAAGCTCCTGGTGGTGGATGAGAAATTTCAGCTCAAAGGGTTGATCACGGTCAAGGACATAGAAAAGAAAACGCTCTCGTGAAGGCCGGAGCGGACGTCGTCGCGGTCGATACGGCGCACGGCCACTCCCGGAACGTTTTGGAGTCGGTGAAGCGGCTCCGCCGGAGCTACCCCGACCTTGAGCTTGTCGCCGGCAACGTGGCGACCGAAGAAGGGACGACCGCCCTCATCGAGGCGGGTGTCAACGCGGTGAAGGTCGGAGTAGGCCCGGGCTCGATCTGCACCACCCGTGTGGTCTCGGGGGTAGGGGTGCCGCAGCTCACCGCCATCACCAATTGCGCCAGGGCGGCCGCGCGCGGCGGCGTGCCGATTATATCCGACGGCGGAATCAAGTACTCCGGCGATATCACCAAGGCGCTGGCCGCCGGCGCCCACTCGGTAATGATCGGCAGCCTCTTCGCGGGCACCGAGGAGAGTCCCGGAGAGACCATTCTCTACCAGGGAAGGACCTACAAGGCCTATCGCGGCATGGGCTCCATGGGGGCCATGGGAGAAGGGAGCAAAGATCGCTACGGCCAGGCCGACGTGGAGGACAAGATGAAGCTGGTCCCGGAGGGGATCGAAGGGCAGGTGCCGTATAAAGGCTCTCTCTCCTTTAATATCTACCAACTGGTCGGAGGGCTGCGCGCCGGCATGGGCTACCTCGGCTGCCGGACCATCGGCGATCTGCGCAGCAAGGCCCGCTTCATGCAGGTAACCTCGGCGGGATTGCGGGAAGGGCATGTCCACGACGTCTTCGTAACCAAAGAGGCCCCGAACTACAGGGCTGAATGAAGTTACTCGTTACTGGTTGATTCGTTAATCGTGAAAACGAATAACGAGTAACGAATACACGAATAACGAAAAGTGATTGTCATTCTCGACTTCGGCTCCCAGTACACGCAGCTCATCGCGCGGCGGATCCGGGAGGCCAACGTCTACTGCGAAATCCATCCGTTCGATCTTGACCCGGAGAAGATCCGCCAGCTCAAGCCCAAGGGAATCATCCTTTCCGGCGGTCCGGCCAGCATCTATCAGGAAAATGCCCCGACAGTAAAAGGAGAGATATTTTCTCTGCCCGTCCCTTTTTTGGGGATCTGCTACGGTATGTGCGTCATGAACCGGTCGGCGGGCGGTGAAGTCGCCCGCGCCGAGCGTCGCGAATACGGCCCCGCGGATCTGATTATCGACGACGGTACCGACCTCTTCCACGGTCTTCCCGTCAAAGAGCCGGTGCGCGTCTGGATGAGCCACGGTGACAAAATGACCTCGTTGCCGAAGGGCTGGCGCGTTTTGGCGCACAGTGACAACTCGCCGATCGCCGCCTTCGCAGATCCGAAAAGGAGGCTCTTCGGGGTCCAGTTTCATCCCGAAGTAGTCCATACCCCGAAGGGAAAGGAGATCCTGGAGAATTTTCTCTTTCGCATCTGCGGCTGCGAGCCGGACTGGACGATGGGCCATTTCATCGAGACCTCGATCGCCAAGATCCGCGCCCAGGTTGGAGAGCAGCGCGTGCTGTGCGCTTTGAGCGGCGGGGTCGACTCCTCGGTCGTCGCGACGCTGGTGCACCGGGCGATTGGCGAGCGGCTGCTCTGCATATTCGTTGACAACGGTCTCCTGCGCCAGGGAGAAGGGGAGCATGTCTCGCGGCTGTTCAGCGAGCGCTTCGGCAGGAGCTTCCGCCACGTGGACGCGAGCCGGCGCTTTCTCTCGGCCCTCAAGGGGGTGGAAGATCCCGAGGAAAAGAGAAGAACCATCGGCCGCCTGTTCATCGAGGTTTTTGAGGAGGAGGCGAAAAAGTCCGGTGACATCCCCTTCCTGGCGCAGGGAACGCTTTACCCGGACGTGATCGAGTCGGTTTCCGCGGTCGGCCCTTCGGTGACCATCAAATCGCACCACAACGTCGGCGGCCTCCCTTCCACCATGAGCTTTCAGCTGGTCGAGCCCCTGCGCGAGCTCTTCAAGGACGAAGTGCGCAGGCTGGGTCAGGAGCTTGGCCTGCCCCGGGAGCTGATCCAGCGCCAGCCCTTTCCCGGGCCGGGGCTGGCGATTCGGGTGCTGGGGGAGGTGACCGAGGAGCGCTTGCGAATCCTGCGCGGCGCCGATGTCATCGTCCTGGCCGAAATCAAAGCTGCGGGGTTGTATGAAAAAGTATGGCAGTCCTTCGCTGTTCTGCTGCCGATCAAAACCGTCGGGGTCATGGGGGACGAGCGGAGTTATGAAAACGTCATTGCGCTCCGCGTCGTGGAGAGCCGGGACGGCATGACCGCCGACTGGGTAGCGCTCGATGCCGGGCTGTTAGCCAAAATCTCCAACCGCATCATCAACGAAGTCCGCGGCGTCAACCGCGTCGTCTACGACATCTCCTCCAAGCCTCCGGCCACGATCGAGTGGGAGTAGGAGCTACTCTTTTGACTGAAGAGCTCCTTTGGGTGTGGGCGAGCTGCCAGGGTGTGACCGAACGAATGGTTCTAATAGCCTGTAGAACTCCAGCGCCTCCTCGTAGGTGAGGAGAATCCGTGTCTTAGCATCTCCCACAAAGATGGACCCGCCACCCGCATCGGCGTGGTAGAGCCTGACGGGAGCATCGCCGCGGTTGAGTCCGTCTGCATGAATAAGCATATTTGACCTCTTCTTGTGTCGCGTGCGGCTCCTTACGTAGCCAGAGTAGACAGCGGACGCAGAGTGGCCACGGTGATG
>JACPDC010000315.1 GCA_016184235.1 Deltaproteobacteria bacterium
TCCCGTCTGAGATAGCGTCGCACCCGCTCCGGCGGGTATTCCGTCGAGGTCGGCCGGATCGCCTCGTGGGCGTCCTGAGCCGCCTTCTTGGAGCGGTAGATCACGGGCTTCTCCGGGAGGTAGTCTTTGCCGAATTGCCGGTGAATGTACTGGCGAACCTCCTGCACCGCCTCCCCGGAAATCCGCGTCGAATCGGTGCGCATATAGGTGATGAGGCCGACCGAGCCTTCGGGGCCCAGATCCACCCCTTCGTAAAGCCGCTGGGCGATCTGCATGGTGCGCTGCGGCTGGAAGCCCAATTTTCTCGCCGCTTCCTGCTGAAGCTTGCTGGTGACGAAAGGCGGCGTGGCAAAGCGGCGCCGCTCCTTTTTTTCCACCTGGCCGACGGCCCAGGGCAGCCCCTCCAGCGATCCCATGATTTTTCGCACCGACGTCTCGTCCCCGATGCGGAATTTTTTGTTGTCGATCTTTTCGCCCTGCCACTGCGCCAGCCGAGCCTCGAAGGAAGGCTCCACCCTCCCCTCGAGCGACGCCGTCAGGGACCAGTACTCCTGAGGCACGAAGGCGCGGATCTCCCGCTCGCGCTCGCACACCAGGCGCACCGCCACCGACTGCACTCTCCCGGCGCTCAGTCCCCGGCGCACCTTTTTCCACAGGATCGGGCTGATCTGATAGCCCACCAGGCGGTCCAGGATCCGGCGCGCGATCTGCGCCTCGAATTTATTCCGATCGAGCTGCTGCGGGTGAGCGATCGCTTCCCGAACCGCTTTCTGGGTGATCTCATTGATCAGGACGCGGTGAAATTTTTTGTGATCCTTGCCGATCTGATCCGCGATGTGCCAGGCGATCGCCTCTCCCTCCCGATCCGGGTCCGAGGCGAGGTAGATATGCTCCTTGCCCTTGGCCGCGCGCTTGAGGTCGTCAATGACTTTTTTCTTGCCCTGGATGACGTGAAAATCCGGGGCGAACCCTTTTTTGATGTCCACGCCGAGCTTGCTCTTGGGCAGATCGACGATGTGGCCCACCGAGGCCTTCACCTGAAAGTCGCGTCCCAGATATTTCTCCAGCGTCTTGGCCTTGGCCGGAGACTCCACGATGACTAGATTTTTTGCCGCCATGTTTTCGATTTCAGATCTCAGATTTCAGATCTCAGATAATTTGAGATCTGAGATTTGCTATTTGAGATGCTAGGTTACCTCCCCGTTATGAATCTCTTTCCCGGGAGCTGTTTCAAGAGCCCTCTCATCTCCAAATCCAAAAGGATCTCCGAGACCCTGGCCGCCGCGAGCCCGCTGGCCTCGATGACCTCGTCGATCTGCAGCGCCCGTTCCGCGATCAAGCCGAAAACCCTTTTCGCCTCCGTCCCCACGTCCGAAGGCAGGGCAAGCGGCGCCTTTTCGCGGGCAGAGCCCGCGCGCTCCAGCAGCTGCGGGGCGATTTCTTCAACGACGTCTTTCACTCCCTCGACCAGCTTGGCCCCCTGACGGATCAGCCGATGGGTGCCGCGGCTGCGGCTCGCCCCCGCTTCTCCGGGCACGGCAAAGACCTCTCGCCCCTGCTCGAGGGCCAGCCCGGCGGTGATGAGAGAGCCGCTCTTCTCGGTCGCCTCGACGACCACGACTCCGAGAGCGAGACCGCTGATCAGACGGTTGCGCCCGGGAAAATTGAACGAGAACGGAGGCGTCCCTATCGGCAATTCTGAAACGATCGCCCCGTTCCGACAAATATTCTCATACAGTCTTTCGTGCTCGGGCGGATATACCACATCGACGCCGCAGCCCAAAACCGCCAAGGTTCGCCCGCCGGCCGCCAAGGCCGCCTCGTGGGCCGCCCCATCTATCCCTCGGGCCATCCCGCTGATGATGGTAAACCCCAACGAGGCCAAGCCCCGGCCGAGCTCCTGGGTGATCCTGATCCCATAATCGCTGGCGCTGCGCGAGCCCACTATCGCCACGGCCTTCGAGTCCTCTTCGCGCATCTCCCCTCTGACGTAGAGCACAGGAGGAGGATCCGCGATCGTCCTCAGACGCGCGGGATAATCGGATGCCCCGAAGGGGACGAGCCGCGCTCCCGTCGCCAGGGCGCGCTTCAGCTCTTTTCTCACCTCCGCCCAGTCCGAGAAACTCGCGAGCCCATGCGCCGCGTCTCGATCCAGACCCGGGACCTCCGCCAGTTCGCCAGGAGACGCGGAAAAGGCCTTGGTCGGGTCGCCGAAATGCTCGGCCAGCCTCTTAAAGCTCGCGCACCCCAGCCCTTTGACCCGCGCGAGCGCGAGCCAACCCAGCCCTGTTTCTTTATCTCTCGTGGACAAAGAATACCCCCCGTCCGGGATCAACCGTGCCTCAATCATAACTGCTTATCGCTTGTCAAGCAGAGATACTCAACCCTGAGGTCATTCAGAAGGATAGGCTGTAATGATATTCTAAAATCGAGCAAAATTCCAGAGTCCTGCGACACCCTTGCCGGCGGCATCAACCGGGCCGCTTTCGCGGCGCAGTTGCCGGCCCGGCCTTTTCCAGTTCCAACAGCCTCTTTTTCCAGCCCAGGCCGAGGGCATACCCTCCAAGGCTGCCGTCGCTCCGCACCACGCGATGACAGGGAATGATGATCGGGACGGGATTTCTCGCCAGGGCGTTGCCCACCGCTCTCATCGCCTTCGGCTTTCGCAACTCTTCGGCCACCCAGCGATAGCTCCGCACCTCTCCGTAAGGAATTTGCGCGGTGATCCTCAAGACAGCCCGCGTGAAACGAGGAAGGCCGGCAATATCGCACGGCGTGGAAAACGAGCGCGACTGTCCGGCAAAGTAAGCCGCCAGTTCTCTCCGCGCCGCCGCCGCCCAGCGCCGCCCGCGGGCGCCGCCCTCTTTCTCGGAAGCACCGCTTCCGTCTCTTCTTCTTTTCCTGCCGAACCCAAGCTCCGTGATCCCGTTATCCGAAGCGCCGACGAACAATCTGGGCGCTATTCTCCCCTTCATTGCTTTATACCCTCCCTCTTCGTGTTCGTGCCCGTCGTTCGATAGACTCACGACCCCGAGCGTCACCGAGGGGTGGCTCGTGATCGTCCCTTTGACCCTTAACCCTTTTAACCCTTGAACCCCTTTTTTGCTCGTCCCGGCGCGCGCGCAACATCAGCCGGATGGGAGAGTTCTCCAGGCCCAACGTCTCGCGCAAATGGTGGATGAGATAGCGCTGGTAATCCGGCGTGAGGCCCTTGGGGAAATTGACGAAGAGCGTGAAGGTCGGCGGACGCGAACCGGTCTGGGTGGCATAGAAGAATTTGACCTGCCGCCCCTGCTGCAGAGCCGGAGCGTGCGCCTGGAACAGGCGGCGCAGCGCCTGGTTCAGTTTCGAGGTCTGGATCCGGGATTGGTAAGCGCGGGCCACGCGCTCGACGGCCTCCATCATCCGCCCGAGGCCATGGCCGGTACGCGCCGAGATGAATACCAACGGCGCAAAATCGATGAAGGAGAGCTTCCGGTAGACCCGCTCGATGTAGGATTTTACCTTCCGGTGCTCTTGCGGCGTGAGATCCCATTTGTTCACCGCCAGAACCACTCCCTTGCCGCGCTGGCAGGCGTAGGCCAGGATCTGGGCATCCTGATCCGTCACCCCCTCGACGGCATCGAGCAGGTGGATAATCATGTCCGCGCGCTCCACCGAGCCGAGCGAGCGGACCACGCTGTAGCGCTCGATCCGATCTACGATCCTCGCCTTGCGGCGGATTCCGGCCGTATCCACTAATAGGTACTCGGTCCCTCGCCAGAGCAGCAGACTATCCACCGAGTCCCGGGTCGTCCCGGGAAGGGAATCGACCACCGAGCGCTCGTAGCCGAGAAGGCGGTTCACCAGAGTGGACTTCCCCACGTTGGGCTTTCCTATCACGGCCAGGGACATCGGGCCAACGCTGGAGTCTTCGTCTTCCGGAGCCGCTTCTCCGGATGGCGCCGGAAAGGAGTCCACGATCCGATCCATCAGCTCCGAAAGCCCGAGACCGTGCTCCGCCGAGAGCGCAAAGAGCTCCTGCAAACCCAGGGCATAAAATTCGTAGAGCCGGCTCTCTCTAGTCTGCGTGTCGATCTTGTTGACCGCGAAGAAGACCGGCTTCGGGACGGGCCTGAGGAGCCCGACCGCATCCCGATCGAGCGGATTCAAGCCGGCCTTTCCATCAAACAGATAGAGAATGACGTCCGCCTCTTCGATCGCGAGCCGGCTCTGCTGCTGAATATGCCTCTTGAGCTCCGTCTCCGGGTCGGGCTCGAAGCCGCCCGTATCGATCAGAAGAAAGCGCCTCCCATACCACTCGGCCTCCCCGTAATTGCGATCGCGGGTGACTCCCGGCAGATCATCGACGATGGCCTTTCGCCTTCCTGCCAGCCGGTTGAACAGGGTCGACTTGCCGGCGTTGGGACGGCCGACGACCGCCAGAACAGGCAGGCGGCGGGGCCGCGGGCTCTCCACCTGAACCATCTCCTCCATCTACAGACCCAGCTCCGTCAGCGCGTGAGGATCCTGGGTCCATCCCCTGTGGACTTTGATAAAGAGCTCCAGGAAGATCTTGCAGCCGAGCAGCGACTCCAATTCCTCTCTGGCCTGCCGGCCGATCTCTTTGAGCATCGCCCCTTTTTTGCCGATGAGAATCGGCCTGTGAGACTCTCTTTCGACGCGGATCGTGGCGCTGATGACGATCAGGTTCTTTTCCTCCTTCTCCACGAACTCCTCGACGGTTACCGCCGTCCCGTAGGGAATCTCCTCCCGGGTCAGAAGGAAAATCTTCTCGCGGATGATCTCGGCGGCGACAAAGCGCTCCGTCTGATCGGTCACTTCCCCCTCGGAATAATAACGCGGACCCTCCGGCAGAAGCCTCTCGACCCGCTCGAGAACCAGCGCTATGTTCTCGCCTTTCAGGGCGCTCACCGGAATGATCTCCCTCTCGGGCAGCAGCGTGGAACAGCGCTGCATCAGCGGGAGCAGCTTGCCCTTGGAGATCAGGTCCATTTTGTTGAGCAGGATAAGCGTCGCCGCCCGGGAATCTCCCAGCGCGCCCGCGATATCTTCGTCTTCCGTCCTGAGCCCCTCGCGCGCATCGACCAGCCAGAGAACCCCGTCGACCTCTTGCAGGGTTCTCAGGGCGACGTCGACCATGCGCCGGTTGATGAGCGAATGGGCCCGATGGATTCCCGGAGTGTCCAAGAAAATAATCTGCGAGGCCGTCGTCGTTTTGATTCCGGTGATGCGATTGCGCGTGGTCTGCGGCTTGGGACTGACGATCGCGACCTTCTCCCCCAGGAG
>JACPDC010000316.1 GCA_016184235.1 Deltaproteobacteria bacterium
GACCCTTTCGACCGCATGCTCGTCGCCCAAGCCAGAGCAGAGAAGCTACGTATCGCATCTCATGATCGAGTCTTTGAACGATATGGCCTCCGCGCGGAGAGGTTAGATCCGTTTATTGTTCGACCGCAGTCCGATTCACGCCACATGGGTCAGGCGCGAGGCGAGAGGCAGCAATGAAATATGCGGCTTGACAAGTAGACGTAGGCAGTTGTTAATCCCTCGCGCCGATCCATCCTCTTTCACGGCCTTCAGCTCGTCCCATAAATAAGAAAAAAGGTGAGCAGCCCTTGACGGCCCGTTTATTTGCATACTAGAGTGCATGCAAAATCGAAGCGGCCCCTATGAAATCCAAGGATAGAGATCTCACCGGCGAGGCCTGCCACGACATCAAGCAGATGATTCTGCGCTACGATCTGCGGCCCGGCCAGAAGCTTGAACACCAGGCGCTGAGCGACCGCCTCGGGGTGAGCCGGACGCCGGTCCGGGAGGCGCTCGGGCGGCTGACCGAGGAGGGCTTCGTCGTTCGCTTTCCCCACAGAGGCTATTTCGTCCCCGAGATCACCGAAGATGAAGCGAGGGAGCTGTTCGAGCTGCGCGAGTGCCTGGAGCTGCACAGCGTGGAGCGGGCGATCAGGAACTCGACGGCCAGGGATTTGAGAGAGCTCCGCGCCATCCTGGGCTCTTATAGGGAGGCCATCGCCAAAGGGGTGTCGCGCCAGATGTTTCTGGTGGACGAGAACTTTCATTTGATCGCCGAGATCGGAGGCGGCCCCGTGCTCAAGCGGATGCTCACGACGATCTTTGAGAAGATCATCATGAAGCGCACGATGGAAGGGATCTCGCCGCTGAGCGGGCTGGAGTCGTACCGGCGCCACCTGAGGATCTTCAAGGCGATTCAGAACCGTGATGTCAGAGAAGCCAGGGAGCAGATCAGAGAGCACGCCCAGGCCGGCAGAGAAGCGGTTTTGCAACAGATCGCCCAGCGTAGGCAATTGAGGCCTCTGAGCGCCTACACGGCAGGCGGCCGGAGGGTGGCGCGGCGTTGATCCATTCGATAAACTCAGGATCATAGTGAGGTTGCTCGAACGATGAACATGATCGAGAAGATTTTGGCGCGCGCCAGCGGCCGCAAGGCGGTCGCGGCGGGCGAAGTGGTCGTCGCGAACGTGGATTGCCTGCTGCTCCATGATCTCAGCGGCTACCTGACCGGCAGGGTCTTCGAGAAAGAGGTGCGCCGGCCGATGCGCTATCCCGAGCGCGTGGTGATGATCTTCGATCATCATTTCTGTCCGCCGTCGGAAGAAGGGGCGCGCGTCCTCGAGGAGAACCGGGCCTTCGCGCGGCGCCACGGCATTCATCTGTTCGATTGCGGCAACGGCAACACGCATCACGTCGGCGTGCAAAACGGCTTCATCCGGCCCGGCACCGTGGTCGTCGGCTCGGACAGCCACACGCCCATTCACGGCACGCTCGGCTGCTTTGCCACCGGCCTCGGCAACGACTCCCATGCGGGGACGGTCATGCCGTTCGGCAAGGCCTGGTTCAAGATCCCCGAGACGATCCAGGTTCGGGTGAGCGGCAGGCACAAGCCCGGCGTCACGCCGCGCGACGCGGCGCTCTGGCTCACGGCGACGATCGGCGAGGGCGGGGCGATCTACAAGGCGCTGGAATTCGCCGGGCCCTACATAGAAGGGTTGAATTTCTGGGATCGCTGGCTCTTTCCGATGATCGTCGTCGATCTGGGCGCCAAGTGCGGCTACATCGAGCCTGACGAGAAGACCCTCACCTTCGTGCACGGCGTGACCGATAAGCCGTTCGAGACAGTGAGGGGCGATCCGGATCGCAAGTTCGAGGCGGTCTGGGAGTGGGATGTGAGCGCCCTCGAGCCACAGGTGGCCTGCCCGCCGACGGTGGGAAACGTCAAACCCGTCGGCGCGGTGGCCGGGGCGCCGATCCAGTGGGCCGAGCTGGGCGGCCACGGCGGCGGGCGGCTGGAGGATTTCCGGCTGGCCGCGCAGATCCTCAAAGGACGGCGCGTGCACCGCGACACCAGGTTCAATCTCGTCCCGTCCAGCCGGGCGGTCTTCACGCAGGCGGCGCGGGAAGGATTGGTGGAGATGCTGCATGGGGCCGGAGCCACGTGGTTTCCGCCGAGCACCGGCTCGAATCAGGCCTACAACATGGGGGCGATGACCGCCAACGAGGCGATGATCTCCACCCACGCGCGGAATTTTCCCGGCCGCAACGGCAGCCCCGAGGCGAAGATGTACCTTGCCTCGGCGTTGAGCGTGGCCGCCGCCGCGGTCGCCGGCTCGATAGCGGACCCGAGACAATATTTATGAAATACCGTTCAAGACGTTCCAGCCGTTCCATTCGTTCAAGACGTTTAAGGACTCAAAGTACTTTCTGCTCTGACGGCTCTAACAGCTCGAACGATTCGAACGATTTGAACTGTTTTTAAGGAGGCCTGATGCAGGCACGCGGCCGCTGCTGGAAGTTCGGAGACAATATTCCCACGGACAGGATCGTCAGGACGGATATGATATTCAAGCCCTGGCCGGAGATCCTCAAGCACGTGCTGGAAACCTGCAACCCCGAGTTCCCGGCCAAGGTACAGCCGGGCGACATCGTGGTGGCGGGAAAGCACTTCGGACAATCCTCAGGGCGGGCGATAGCCGCCAAGGCGATGAAGCAGACGAAGATCGGCTGCATCATCGCCGAGAGCTTCGCCCGCACCTTTTATCGCAACGGCTTTGAGATCGGGATGGCGGTGCTCGAATGTCCGGGAATCACCGCCCAGGTGAGCGACGGCGACATCCTGCGCGTCGACATCGAGGGCGGCAAGATTGTCAACGAGAGGACCGGCCGCGAGCTGCAGGCCAAGCCCACCCCTGCCTTCCTCCTCGACATGCTCAAGGCGGGCGGGCTGATCGCGATGGCGGACCGGCTCGCGGGCGAAGGATAATATCGCGGGAAACGACCATGCTCATCCTTAACAACAGCGAGATCGAACAGCTCCTCACGCTTGAGGACTGTATGGAAGTCCTGGAGACCGCCTACAGAGAGCACGCGCTGGGCAAGACGGCGAACCGGCCGCGCAACCACACCATGTTCCCGATCGAGGATAAGCGCCATCCGGGCTTTCGCTTCAGGTTCAAGTCCCAGGAGGGAGGAAACCTCTCCTCCGGGGTATGGGCCCTGCGCATCACCGCGGACATGGCCGGCGTGGAAACGCTCGAGGGCGGCGTCAAGCGGCGCCGGCTCATCCCGGCGGCGCCCGGCAATACTTTTGTCGGACTGGTCACGCTCTACAGTCTCGAGACCCTGGAGCCGCTTGTGGTCATGCACGACAGCTACATCCAGAAGCTCAGAGTCGGCGCTACTTCGGCGCTGGGAATCCGCGAGCTCTCCAACCCCGACGCGCGGGCGGCGGGGCTCTTCGGCTCCGGCTGGCAGGCCGAGGCCCACCTCCGTTATCTCCTGATGGTCCGCCCCAAGATCGAGGAGGTGCGTATCTACAGCCCGACGGAGGCGCACCGCAAGGCCTTTGCCGGCGAGTGGAGTAGCAAGCTCGGCAAGCGGATCGTCGCCGTGGACCATCCGAAAGACGCGGTGCAGGGCTGCCAGATCGTCACCTGCGCCACCGCGGCCATGGACCCCTGTTTCGACGGCAGCTGGCTCGAGCCGGGGACCCATGTCACCGCCATCACCTCGCCCGATCGCACTACCTACCGGCGCGAGCTCGACGACCTAGCTTTCGACCGCGCGGATCTCCTGATCGCGCTTTCCAAAGAGCAGATCGAGTACGACCGCCAGGTCGATATCATGGGGCCGGTCAAGCGCGGCTTGAAGACATGGGAGCAGATCGGCGAGTTGGGCGACCTCCTGGTCGGCGGCTTCCCCGGCCGCAGCCGGCGAGACCAGATCACGCTTTTTGCCAATAACACGGGAATGGGAATCCAGTTCGCCGCCGTGGGCGCGCGCGTCCTCAAGCTGGCCAGAGCGAAAGGGCTGGGGCGCCAGGTGCCGACGGAATGGTTTCTGGAGGAGACGACGCCATGACGGAAAAAATCGGCGGCAGACTGATCAAATTCGGCGACAACGTCAATACCGACGTGATCATCCCCGGCCGCTACCTGGTGAGCATCGACCCGCAGGAGCTGGGCAAGCATGCCTTCGAGCCCCTGGGGCCGGAGGTGCAGAAGCGCCTCTGGTCCTCTCAGGTGGTCGTGGGCGGGAAAAATTTCGGCTGCGGCAGCGCGCGGGAGCAGGCCGCGAGCTGTCTGATCGGCTGCGGCATCAAGGCGGTGGTGGCCAAATCCTTCTCCAGGGTCTTCTTCCGCAACTGCATCAATACCGGCCTGCCGGCCGTCGAATGTCCCGATGCGGCGGCGGCCGCTCCGGAGGAGGGCGAGATGTGGATGGACCTCGAGCGCGGCATGATCGAAGTTGGGGGAAAGAGTTTCCGCTTCGCCCCCTATCCCGAGAGCCTCAAGCAGATTCTCGAGGCCGGAGGTCTGATCCCCTACCTGGCCAAGTACGTGCTGCCGCAGCAGCAGGTGGTAAAGAGGTAAAGCGCTATGGGAAAAACATTCGCTGAGAAGGTCCTGGCCAGAGCGGCCGGCGTCGCCGGGGCCCGCCCGGGCGAGATCGTGGATGTTTATCCCGATCTCTACATGAGCCACATGGCGAGCTGGCGCTGCATCCGCACGATGGAGAAGCTCGGCACCGACCAGATCTACGACCCCGACCGCATCGCCATGGTGATGGATCATATCTCGCCGGCTCAGACCGCCAAGATCGCCGACGACCAGCGGCTCTGCCGCGAGTACGCGGCCCGGAAAGGAATCAAAAAGTTCTACGACGTCAACGCCGGCATCGCGCACGTGGTGCTGACCGAGGAAGGTTTTATCCGCCCCGGCATGGTCATCATCGGCACCGACTCGCACACGACCATCTACGGCGCCCTCGGCGCCTTCGGCACGGGCGTCGGCTTCAGCGAGCTCACCGCCGCCTGGGTCACGGGAAAGCTCTGGATGAAAGTCCCGGAGTCTCTCAAGGTCGTCATCGAAGGGCCGCTGGCGCGCGGCACGAGCTCGAAGGACGTCATGCTGAAGCTGATCGGCGATCTCACCGCCGACGGCGCCACCTACTGTTCCGTCGAGTTCCACGGCAGCTATACCGAGGGGCTCTCGATCTCCGACCGCATGACGCTCTGCAACCTCGCGATGGAGCTCGGCGCCAAGAACGGCTTCGTCCGCCCGGACGAGACCACCCGAAGCTACCTGGCCGGGCGCGGCGTGGCGCCGGGCCAGTATGGCGAAGCGCACCCGGACCCCGATGCGCGCTACCTGAAGAGCGCGACCATCGACGGGCCGAGCCTGGTTCCTCAGATCGCCTGTCCGCATACGGTGGACAACGTGAAGCCGATCGATCAGGTGGCGGGCACTAAAGTGAACCAGGTCTTCATCGGCTCCTGCGCCAACGCCAAGTACGAGGATCTGGTGGAGGCGGCGAAGATCCTCAAAGGGCGCAAGATCGCGCCGGGGGTGAGGCTCTTGGTGAGCCCGGCCTCGAAAGATATTGTCGCGCGCACGGTGAAGGACGGGACCTACTCTGTTTTTCTCGAGGCGGGCGCGCTGATCACCAACCCGGGCTGCAGCGCGTGCGCGGGGGACGGCGGCGTGATGGCCGACGGCGAGGTCACGCTCTCGACCGCGAACCGCAACTTCCAGGGGCGCATGGGAAGCTATAAGGCGGAGATCTATCTAGGGAGCCCGGCGGTGGCCGCGGCGACCGCGATCCGGGGAGTGATCAGTGATCCGAGAGAATTTTTACCTTAGCAGCCTGCAGGGGATACTTAAGGGCCGTGTGGCATCAACCGGCCCGGGGAGATCTCGAAGGGCCTGTCCTCGTTGCACTCGGAATC
>JACPDC010000317.1 GCA_016184235.1 Deltaproteobacteria bacterium
TCCCCCCGATACCGAGGAGATCCGGATCTACAGCCGGGCGGGACAGGGGGCGATCACCTCGGCGGTCGGTTTTACCGGCGCGGGCATCGAGAACGGCTATCGGCTCGTGACCGTGCCCGCTTTCGGCTCTGAGAGAAGAGGCGCGATCATCACCACGGATACGCTGATCAATTTTCACAAGGAGCGCAGGATTCGCTCCTTCATGCGCGCCTGGGATGTCGTCATCCTCTACGATGACACGATCCTCTATTCGCCGGAGCACCGGGTGCTGGACGGCCTCAAAGAAGGCGGCGCCCTCTTGGTCAACACCTCCCACATGAGCGTCAAAAAGATCCGCGAGCTGCTGGATGCCGGCGAAGGGCGCGTGCGGATCTTCACGGCGCCGGCGGCTGCGGTATCCGAAGGGCTCGGGCTCAAACATATCAACATGCCCATGCTCGGGGCGCTGCATAAGGTGTACGGCAAGGTCCCTTTCGACAAGGCCCTCGGCTACTACGAAAGGAACGTCCCCCGGCCGCGCGAGGCGAGCCTGGAAGCAATCCGTCGCGGCCATGCGGAGACCACGGATCAAGAGATCCAGAGAACAAGAAAGGAGAGCCGGCTGCTTGTGAGCCAGGAGTTTCTCGACTGGCGGCCCGAGGATCACTCTCAAGAAAGCTGGCCCTCGGCCCTGGAAGAGGTCCAGATCGGATGAGGTATCTCCATGTATAATATCCTTTTCAACCGCCACATCGGTTTCAATCCCCATAGCCTTCTCCTCCCGGAGCCGGTCCGTGATGTCGGCGACTACGGGGCGATTGCGACGACCGGTTTGACATCGGGACATCAAGGCTGCGTCGGCTGCGGCATGGTCAGCGGCACGAACCAGGTCTTGCGCGCGCTCAAGCTTTCGGGAAAACACGTGGTGGCGAGCATCGGCACCGGCTGCAACGAGGTGATCACGACGCAAAACACCTCCTGCTGGGGCGAGGTATCGGTCGATCACAATGACTTCCCCAACACCGCGGCCACGCTGAGCGGAAACATCGCCGCCCTCAAGGCGCTGGCCCAGGCCAGCGGGATCTCGCCCGATTCGATAGTGAACGTCGGCATCGCCGGCGATGGGGGAACCTATGATATCGGCCTCCAGGCGCTGCTCGCCTGGATCGCCCGCGGAGAAAACGGCGTCTATGTCTGCCTCAATAATCAGGCTTACATGAATACCGGGGTCCAAGGCTCCGGCGCTACCCCTTACGGCACGAACACGACAACGACTCCTTTCGGCAAGGCGATCCGGGGAAACCAGAGAACGCCGCAATACCTGCTCGATCTCGCCCTGGCCGCCGGCGCCCCGTATGTGGCCGCCGCCTGCCCGCTCTGGCACCGCGACCTGATGATCAAGACGCAGAAAGCCGCCGCGATCGAGGGGCCGTGCGTGCTCGAGGTCTACTCGGTCTGTCCGGAGGGCTGGAAGAGCGACACGGACGTGTTTCACGAGATCACGGAGCTGGCGCTCGAGACGCGCTCCTGGATCCTCTATGAGGCGGAAAGGGAGCGGGACACCAACACCGTGCTCTTCACGCTCAACTACCTGGCGAAAAAATATCTGCCGATCTCGGACTATCTCAGATTGCAGGAGCGGTTCGCCGGCATGAGGGATTTCCCGGACATGGTCCGGCGGGCCCAGGAAATCATCGAGGCCAGATGGTCCTTCTGGCGGCCGGTGCTGGAGGCTAATGGAATCGAGTGGAAGGAGGAAGCCCGTGCAATCTGATCTGGTCCTGCGCGTTGCCGGTGAATCCGGCGAGGGCGTTATCACCATCGGCGAGACGCTCTGCAAGATCGCCGCAAGAGAAGGAATCCACATCGTCACCTTTCGCACCTTTCCGGCCGAGATCAAAGGCGGCTCCTGCATGATCCAGGTCCGGCTGAGCGAGCGACGCATCCCGTACCACGGAGAGGGCGTGGACTTCCTGATCTGTCTCAACCAGGATGCCGTCGATGAAAACCTCCCGGACTTGAAGGAGCACGGCGTCCTGCTCTGCGAGGCGGAATGCGATCTGCCCGAGAAAAATCCCGGATGGACCGTCTACAAGGCGCCCTTTGACCGCATCGCGACGCGCGAGATCGGCAGCCGCATCAGCAAGAACATCGTCGTGCTCGGCGCCCTCTCCCATTTGCTTTCTTTGCCCAAAGAAACCATCGAAAAGTTCATCTCGGAGAAATTCGCTCGAAAGGGAAAGACGGTCCTCGATCATAACCTGGACGCCTTGCAGCGCGGCTTCGATTTCGCGCGCAGCCATCTCGCCAAAAAGGATTCCTACAGGCTCCCCAAAGGGAGCGGCCGGAAGAGACTCCTGATGACCGGCAACGAGGCGATCGCCATCGGCGCCACGGCGGCCGGGATGAGATATTTCTTCGGTTATCCCATCACGCCGGCCTCGGAGATCATGGAATGGCTCGCCGCGCACCTGCCCAAGATGGGCGGCATGGTGCTGCAGACCGAGGACGAGATCTCGGCTATCTGCAGCGTCGCCGGGGCGTCGTGGGCCGGAGGCAAGAGCATGACCTCGACCTCGGGCCCCGGTCTCTCGCTGATGTCCGAGACCATCGGCCTGCTCTCGATGGCGGAGATCCCCGCGGTCATCGTGGATTCGCAGAGGGGCGGACCGAGCACGGGCATGCCGACCAAGACCGAACAGTCGGATCTCCTGCTCGCCCTTTACGGCTCGCACGGAGACGCCACCAGGGTCGTTATGGCGCCGACCTCCGTCTCCGACAGCCTCCGTGTAACCGCGCTGGCCTTCGCCGTCGCGGAAAAATATCAGCTGCCGGTCATCATGCTGGTGGATCAGGCCTTGTCGGCGCGCCTCGAAACCGTCGATCGCGAAACCGTCGAGCGGCTGCCGCAAGGCTCCCGATCCTGCGCCTCGCCCGCAGACGGCGCCCCGTTTGTGCGCTACCAGCTCGGCGCATCGGCAGTCTCGCCGGCCGCCCTGCCCGGCACCCAGGGGGGCGAGCATATGGTCACCGGGATGGAGCATGACGAGCGGGGCAATTTCGCCTGTGATGAAGAGACGCATACGGCCATGACCGTGAAGCGCTTCCGCAAGCTCGCCGCCATCGAAAGCGATCCGCTGGTCGCCGAGTTCTGCACCCGCTTGGGCGACGAGAACAGCGAGATCGGCATCGTCACCTGGGGCTCGTCGGCCGGGCCGGTCGAGGAGGCCCTGGCCGTGGCCAAGGGTATGGGGATCTCGGCTCAAGCGATCATCCCGAGGATTTTAAATCCGCTTCCCCATCAGGAGCTCAAGACCTTCTTCGGCAAGGTCAAGCGGGTCATCGTCCCGGAGCTTAACTTTGTCGGCCAGCTCGCCACGCTTCTCAGGTCCACCTATCGGATTCCCACTATCGGCCTGACCAAGGTGAAGGGCGTGCCGCTCGACCCGAGCGAAATCGTCGAGAAGATCGTCGAAGCCGAATCCACCCTGAACGCAAGGAGCACAAGAGCCTATGGAAGAGCTGGATAAGTCCTGTGAATACCTGAGCGGCGTCTGCCCGGTCTGGTGTCCGGGCTGCGGTTACTACGGCATCCTCTCGGCGCTGGTCGAGGCCTTCGCCGATCTCAAGCTGCCGACCAAGGAGCTCACGCTGGTATCCGGCATCGGCTGCTCCAGCAGACTCCCCTACTTCGTCAAGGCCTACGGCTTCCACAGCATCCACGGCCGCGGCCTGCCCATCGCCCAGGGAGTGAAAACCGCCAACCCGGAGCTCACCGTGCTGGCCGTGGGCGGAGACGGCGACGGGCTCGCCATCGGCGGCGGCCATCTGCCGCACGTGGCGCGCAACAACGTGGACATCACCTATCTGCTTTTCAACAACGCGATTTACGGCATGACCAAGGGACAGTTTTCCCCGACCACCACGCTGTACCCCGTCACCAAGACCTCGCCGTTCGGGCTGGCCGGCGAGGCGATCAACCCCTCGGCCCTGGCCATCGTTTACGGCGCCACTTTCGTGGCCCGCGGCTTCTCGGTCAAGAAGGAGCACCTGAAAGAGCTGATCATCCAGGGAATCCATCACCGCGGCTTTTCCTTCATCGAGGTGCTCGCCAGCTGCTCCTCGTTCAACACCACCGACATGAACGTGGCGCGCATCGTCAAGAATCTCGAGATGATCCCCGAGGATCACAACCCCGAAGACGCCATCGAGGCCTTGAGGCTCGCTGCGGACCAGGAGAAGATCCGTCTCGGGGTTTTCGTTCGCCATCAACGCCCCACTCTGGGGGATAAGTTCCAGGAGATGCGCCGGAAGGCCAAGGGCAAAGGCGCGGGCAACATGGAGGCGCTCCTGGGTCAATTCGCTTAGCTTCAGAAGAAGGAGTTTTTATGCCGCAGAACCTGAAAGTACACAGGAAAGACGCCGTCGCCACGATCGAGCTTTACCGGCCGCAGAAGAAGAACTCCCTGAACGGGGAGATGCGCCGGGAGCTCGAAGAGTGCCTCAAGGAGCTGGCGCGCGACCGGAATACCAGGGCCGCCATCGTCACCGGCGGCGAAGAGATTTTCTGCGCCGGCGCCGATATCAGCGAGATCCAGGAGTCGGTTTCCGCGGAGGCGGCTTACCACCACGCGCGGGAGTTCCAGCTGCTCTTCGACCAGGTCGAAGCCCTGCCCCAGCCCGTCGTCGCCGCGGTTTCCGGCTACGCCCTCGGCGGAGGATGCGAGCTCGCCCTGGCCTGCGATTTCCGCATCGCCTCCCAGACCGCCAGGTTCGGCCTGCCCGAGATCAAGATCGGCGCCTTTCCCGGCGGCGGCGGCACCCAAAGGCTGCCGCGCCTGATCGGGGCGAGCAAGGCCAAGGAGATGATCTTCACCGGCGATCCGATCGGCGCTGAAGAGGCCCTCTCTTTAGGGCTGGTCATGAAGGTGGTCCCGAAGGAAAAGCTCGCGGAGGAAGCGCAGGCCTTTGCCGCCAAACTGGCCGCTCTTCCCCGGCTGGCGCTCCAGGCCTCCAAGGCCTCGATCAACAGAGGGTTGGAAGTCGATCTCGCTTCCGGGCTGGAGCTGGAGGCCCGCAACTTCGGGACTTTGGCCATGACTCACGACCTGAAGGAGGGAACCCTGGCGTTTTTGGAGAAGAGAAAGCCTAACTTCACGGGCGACTGAATTCCCAGGAAAATTGCCGGAGCCTATTCCTCATCTTCGCCCTGTTCCCCGATTTTGTCACCCATGGGCAACTACTGCACCCGGT
>JACPDC010000318.1 GCA_016184235.1 Deltaproteobacteria bacterium
ATAATCCCCCTTCTGGTAATAGACCCATCCCAGGCTATCGATATAAAAGCCGTCGTTCGGCTCGATCTTGAGCGCCCTGAGTATCAGACCCTCGGCCTCATCCAAATGGACGCCCATCTCCGCCCAGGTGTACCCGAGGTAGTTCAAGGCGGCGGCGTTTTTCGGGTTGAGCTCAACGGCCTTTTTCATGTGCTCGACGCTCTTCTCTTTGTTCTTGCTCTCGTCATAGAGCGCCCCGATCTGGAAATGGGCTTGATCGTTCTTGGGATCCATCCCGACGATCCGCTGCCAGGTCTCAATGGCCTTGGGATAGTTCTTGGCCTTGCGGTACAGAGAGGCCAGCAGCGCCAAGAGATCTCTCTCGTTCTTGCGCTTCTTCAGCGCCGTTTGCACCGCCTCTATCGCCTTGCCCAGCTCCGCGCGCCGATCATAGAGATAGGCGAGCTGGATCTGCGCGTCGGCATAGTAGTCGCTTTTTTCCGGAATACGCGAGAACTCCTCCAGGGCCCGGTCGTACACCTTCATCTCCGAATAGGTCGAGCCCAGGTAATAACGCACCCGATCGTTGTCCGGATCGGCCGCCAGAACCAGGTTAAACTCCGAGGCGGCCCGCTCAAAATCCCCCTTCTCATAATAGATCAGGCCGATCTTCGTCCTCGCCTCCCGGGGATCCGCCTCGATGCCCTGAAGCTTTTGAAACTGAGCGAGGGCCTCATCGAGCTTGTTCTGCCCGACGTAGAGCTCGCCCAGCCGCTTCGTCGCCCATACGTTTTTCGGATTACCCTGGAGCAGCCTCTTGTAGGTCTGGACGGCCTCTTCCGTCTTCCCCTGAAGCTCATACACCAGGGCCAGCTCCAGCAGGACCGGCTCGGACTTCGGGTTGAGCTCGAGGGCTTTCCGATAGCTCTCCTCCGCCGCCAGGTAGAGCTGGGACCTGGCCCGCACCCGTCCCAGGTAGTAGTGGCCGAGGATGGAATTGGGGTTCAAAGTGAGGAGCTGGTTCAGGCGGCTCGTGGCCTTGTCAAAATCTCCCAGCTTGAGGTGCAGCGCTCCCAGGTAAAGCAGCGCCTCCTGGTTACTGCCGTCGAGCCGGAGCGTCTCTTCATATTCTCGAACCGCCTTCGACTCCTCGCCCATGGAAGAATAAAGGCCCGCCAACAGCAGGCGGTGATCCACCGCTTTGGGGTCGAGCCGGGCGGCCTCTTGCGTTTCTGCCAAAGCGTTTTTCAAGTCCCCCCTGCGGAGATAGAGCGTGGCAAGGCGGAAGCGCAGAAAGGCATTGGCGGGATCCGCTCGAACGGCGGCCTCGAACTCGCTCAGCGCCTGATTAAACTCACCCTGGCCGAGCAGGCTTTGCCCTTTGGCAAAGTGGCCCATGGCCTTGGCCTCGGGCGGGATTTCGACCTTTTTTTGGCCGCGAAAGGGGGCCTGGGGTTCCCAGGCGAGATCTTTCGGCGGCAGCGCCAGATCAGGCGCTGCAGGGGCGCAGGCCGAAAGCAGGGCGAGAAAAACAAACGAAAAAAAGCCTAAAAAAGCCATTATTTTAAGTAAGTAACACAGTCATCCGGGAGGGTCAACGAAGGCTTCTTTAGCCCTCAGCTATCAGCCTTCAGCTTTCAGCTTAACTTTGCTATTCTCTTCCGGAGCTGACTGCTGATCGCTGACCGCTGAAAGCTAGCTTAAGCCATGGCATCCCGCGACGAGATCAAACGAGAGATCACTCATCTCCGTCAGGAAATCGAAAAACACAATTATCAGTACCATGTTCTCGACGATCCGCTCATCAGCGACGCCGAGTACGATCGTCTGTTCCGCCGCCTGGTGGAACTCGAGAAGAACCACCCGGAGCTTGCCGCGCCGGATTCTCCGACGCAAAGGGTGGGGGCCCCGCCGCTGGAGCGGTTCGCCACCGTGCGCCACACCCTGCCGATGCTTTCCCTCAACAATGCCAACGACCGGGAGGAGATGGAGGAGTTCGAGGAGAGGATCCGCCGCTTCCTGAAGATCTCCGAGCCGGTAGAATATGTCGTGGAGCCGAAGATCGATGGAGTGGCTGTGGAACTGGTCTATGACCAGGGCCGGTTAAGCGTCGGCTCCACCCGCGGCGACGGGGTGAACGGGGAGGACATCACGCTGAATCTCAAGACGATCCGCTCCGTTCCGCTCACCCTCAGGCGGGCAAAAAGAGGCGTGCCGCGGCGCCTGGAGGTGCGCGGCGAGGTCTTCCTCTCGCGCGCTGCCTTTCAAAAGCTCAACCGGGAGCGCGAGGAAGAGGGCCAGCCGGTTTTTGCCAACCCGCGCAACGCCGCGGCAGGCTCTCTCAAGCAGCTCGACTCGACCATCACCGCCAAGCGGCCGCTGGACATCTTTTGCCACGGCATAGGCGAGGCGGCCGGGGCGCACTTCAAGACGCACGCGGAATTTCTCCAGGCCCTGAAGGAATGGGGCCTGAAGCCGGTCTCCTCGGTGCGCGTCTGTCACAGCCTGAAGCAGATATTCGCTTATCACCAAGAGATGGAAAGGCAGCGCGACGAGCTCCCCTACGAGATCGACGGCCTGGTGATCAAGGTGAACAGCCTGGAATTGCAGCGCCGCCTGGGTGAGATCGCCCGCTCGCCGCGCTGGGCGGCCGCCTACAAATTCAAACCACGGCAGGCGACCACGCGCATCCTCGACATTCAGGCCCAGGTAGGACGCACCGGCACCTTGACCCCCGTGGCCAGTCTGGAGCCGGTCCCCGTGGGCGGCGTGACGGTAAAAAGCGCCTCGCTCCACAACATGGATGAAGTGGAGCGGAAGGATATACGCGTCGGCGATACCGTCGTGGTGGAACGCGCCGGGGACGTCATCCCTTACGTGGTGCAGGTGCTCCAGGAGAAGCGCAGCGGCCGGGAGAAAAAATTCACCATGCCGGAGCGCTGCCCGGTATGCGGCTCCACGGTTTACCGGGAAGAGGGAGAGGCCGCCTACCGCTGCACGGGTCTCTCGTGTCCCGCCAAGCTGAAAGAGAGTCTCAAGTTTTTCGGCTCGCGCGGCGCCATGGACATCGAGGGACTGGGAGAGAAGCTCATTGACCAGCTCGTAGACCGGGGACTGGTCACAGACATCGCGGACCTCTACGATCTGGACAAGACGGGGCTGGCCGGCCTGGAGCGTATGGCGGACAAGTCCGCCCAGAATCTCCTGGATGCCCTGGAGCAGAGTAAGAATGCGACTCTGCCGCGATTCCTGACCGCCCTGGGCATCCGCCATGTGGGGGAGGCAACGTCGAAGCTGCTGGCCCACCACTTCGGCGACCTAGGCTCCATAATCGAGGCCCCGGAAGAGCAGCTCACGGAAGTGCGGGAGATCGGGCCGGAGGTGGCCAAGAGCATCGCCCGCTTCTTCGCGCAAACAAACAACCGGAAAGTCATAGGGAAGCTCCTCAAGGCCGGGATCCGTCTGAAAAAGGAGCCGAAGAGAGAAGGGAAGCTCAGCGGCGCCACTTTCGTCCTGACGGGCGCTCTGGAAGGCATGTCGCGCAGCGAGGCGCAGCAGCGGATCGAGGCCCTGGGCGGGCGGGTTGCCTCTGGCGTGAGCCGCAACACGAATTTCGTCGTTGCCGGCTCCGACCCGGGCTCCAAGCTAAAAAAGGCGAAAGAGCTGGGGGTTCAAGTGCTGGAAGAGAAGGAATTTCTCAAGCTGATCGGCGCCTGACTTCGTTAATTCGTTAACCCGTTATTCGTTACTCGTCCGATAATCGAGTTAACGATTCAACGATGAACGAATAACGAAATCACCAGCGGTCGGACCGTGGCGGCCTACCTCCCCCGCCTCCTCGCGGCTCGCGGGGCTGCTGCGGACGCGCCTCGCTCACCACGATGGTCCTGCCCTCGAATTCGGTTCCGTTGAGCGCGGCCGCGGCGCGCTCGGCCTCCTCACTGGAGCCCATCTCAACGAATCCGAAACCCTTGGACCGGCCGCTGAACTTGTCCGTGATGATCCTGGTGCTCACCACCGAGCCGTGCCGGGAAAAGTGCTCCTGGAGCTTCTCCTCCGTTACCGAGTAGGGAAGGTTCCCCACGTATAGCTTGGCTCCCATCTTGGCCCTCCTTGATTATTCCCTGCGGATGCTTCGGACCGACTTACACGGAAGGGCACGACACGAAAGACAGAGAGCCCTCGGCACGCTCTTCGGTAACCGGATCCTGCCAAAATCGGCGCAAGCTTATCCATGATCGCCCCTTGTTGTCAAACAGCTTGGAAGGCGCTAGGCGGCAGGCATTAGGCAATAGAAAAGATTTTCTGGCTACTGGCTTCTTGCGTTCTGGCTACTGCGTGTTGCCTATTGCCTTTTTGTTCGTTAAGAGGTCACTTGACAGGAATGGTATGCAAGAAGGAGAAAAGGCGCGCGTCCGCCTAAAAATCGAAGGCAGAGTTCAAGGGGTGTTTTTCCGCGCCTCCACGGTGGAGCAGGCTAACCGGCTGGGCTTGAAGGGATGGGTGAGAAACTGTCCGGACGGTTCTGTGGAAGCGGTGGCCGAGGGGGCAAGAGAAAAAATCGACGACCTGGTCCACTGGTGCCGCCGTGGCCCGCCGGGAGCGCGGGTCGAGAACGTGCTCATCCAATGGGAGGGCTTCCAGGACGAGTTCGGCGAGTTCCGGATCCGCAGATAGCGAAGCTCGCACCGGCTCCCGGGCGAAAGGAACAGAGGGAGACTTGCTCCCTCTGTTCTCACATTCGACATCCCATCGGACACACTGGGGATTACATTTTTCCAGGATCAGGCTTTTCCGGCTTGGGCTCCGGCTCCGGGCTCTCCTGAGCGTAGCTCAACTTGGAAATCGTGCTCGTGATCGAGCTGATGAAGCCGATTCCCATGACGATCGCCAACACAACGGCTAACTTTTTCATTCTCTTTCACCCCCTTTCATGTGTAATCTACCTTCAGCATCAGCAAGGCCTATGCCATCCAAAATCACGCCCGGACTTAAGGAAACAAAGACTTTTTTTATCGGCTATCGAGCCGGGCTGTCGCAGATTGACACGGTCTTTTCCGCCTGTTTTTAAAAATGGATATAACCTTTCGCAAAATCAGAAGGTTTGCCAACGTTGTAAAAAGCCACACGGCGATGTATTTTGCAGTAGCCTCTAAACTCGCATGTAGAGGTGGCCGGCAGAAACTACATTTATATGGGCTACTTCCAGCGACTGCTCCCCTGTCTTCCGGCGGCACCTAAATTGCTCTCCAGGCGGCGCTAAACGACATCTACGGCGACGAGAGAGACTTGAGAGCAACGCAGGATTTCATCAATCGAGTGGGCAGCAAAGGGAACATCCACGGCCTCGTGCTCTATGATATTGCAGGTAAGCCTGTCGCCGTCTCCGAGTCGCTCCAGGGGCTGGAAGGTTTTCCCGATTTGGATCCCAAGCCCATTCTCCGG
>JACPDC010000319.1 GCA_016184235.1 Deltaproteobacteria bacterium
GGCAGGGCGCCGGCCTTGGTCAGGACAGAGGCGCCCTCGGCGCTCAGGGTAAAGTCGAGATAGAGCGCGGCGGCGTGCGGGTGCCTGGCGCTCTTGGCGATCCCCGCGTGGCTCCCCAGGGAGCCGGGCGTCGGGTTGGGAAAGACCATGGAGATGGGGCATCCCTTTTCGTGCTTCATCTGGGCGACCCGCGCCGGATAGACCTCGACCGCGATCTTGGTCTCCCCGCTGCACAGGAGCTGCACTTGCAGCGTGTGGCCCCTGCGCGGAACCGTGCCGTTGCGCATCAGGGCCTTCATGTAGTCGGCCGTTTTCGCCTCGCCCCACTCGAGCAGCCAGATGAAGACCGCCTGCTCGGGCTCGGTGTCGATCGAGATGTCGTTTTTCCACCTGGGATTCAGCAGGTCGGCGTAGCCCTTGGGCGCGTCCGCGGGCTTGACCAGGTTGGTGTTATAACCGATCACCACCCACAAGCGTGTAGTCGCTGGCGTACCAACGCCCCTCTTTGTCCCAAAATTGGCTTGGGAAGTGCTTTTTCTCGGGCGAGTCGTAGCGCGCGAGGATGCCAGCCTTCAGCACTTCAGCGATGAAGTCGAAATCGACGCCCACGACATCGGCCTGGAGCTTGCCGACGCGGTGCTCGAGAAGGATCCGCTCCAGCCCCTTGTTTCCCTGGAGACGGGAAGAGTCGATTTTGATGAAGGGGTATTTTTTGCCGAATCCCGCCGCGTACGCGCGGATGGTGTCGAGTCCCTGGTTCGAGTAGACGGAGAGCACGCCCTCTTTTTTGGCTCCCTCCTCGAGCCGTCCCTGTCTTTCCTTGGGAGGGAGCTTGTTGATCTCCGCGAGCAGCTCTTCGACGCTCGCCGCTCGAGCCTGCGGAGAAGAGAGTGCTGCGAGCCATCCGATCGCCAGAAGCATGCCGACCTTGCCGACGATTGTCATAAAAGCCTCCTCTCTAAAGTGCCCTGTTGTATAATACCTCGGCCGACCCTTTGGCAAGCGCTCGCTTCTTTCCCGCCGCTGGCGCTTGACGGCGGTGCGAGACTTGCCCTATTTTTCGGGGGGAAGATCGATGTCAGCCGTGACATTCAGAAGGGCGGCGCCGGAGGATTTTCCGGGGATCCTGCGGCTCCAGTCGGCCAACACCATCGCCAACCTTCGGCCTGAAGAGCGCGAGGAAGGTTTTCTTTCCGCGGAGTTTACGCCCGAACAGATTGCCGAGATGGCGATGGATCCGGGGATCATCGTGGCGAGCAATGCCGAATCGGTCCTGGGCTACCTGTGCGGTTCCCGCTGCGACTTTGACCATGGCTCTCCGGTGCTTGCCAGGATGCTGGAGAGTTTTGATCGCGTCCGCTACCAGGGCAGGCCGCTGAGATCCTACAAGACATTCAATTACGGCCCGGTGTGCGTCGACCGGTCCCAGCGCGGCCGCGGCCTGCTGCGGGGTCTCTACGAGGCTTTAAAGAGGGAAGTGGCGGGCAGGTTCGAGGTCGGCGTCGCCTTCGTCGCCCGCGACAATCCGCACTCGCTTAAGGCCCACGTGGCCGGCCTGGGCATGGCCGAGGTGGGCGAGTTCGAGGTCCAGGGCGACCTCTACGTGATTCTGGCATTCAAAGTGTGTTAAAGAAAAAGGGGTCTGTCTGCCCTTTCGCTCCGGGTGTCTCCTCGTCGGGAACTCGCTCGGGGACCCGCCTCTCGCGCCGAAGGCAATAGGGGGCGCTCGCGGGTCTGCTTCGCGCGCCCAAAGCAATAGGTTCGCTCGGGACCTGACTCGCTCCCCGGTTTGGTTACTGGTTATTGGTGTAATAGTTATTCGTATTAATGTTCACGATTAACTAATAAACGAGTAACGAATAACTAAATCGCCAGGCCCCTCGCTTTACGGAGCGACCGAGGGGAGCGCGGCTGCTATTTCCGGCGGCCGTCCGGGGTGCGGGCGGTCTTCCCGCCTCGGGCGGACTGCCCGTATAGCTTGAATCCGCCCCAGCCGAATTCCCCCACTTCTCTCCTCGTCGCTGAGTCAAAGAGGTCGATGAGCGCGAACTTTTCCGGGTGACCGGCGAGATAGCTGGAATAGGTCTCCACAAAGCGCTCCTGGGTTCGGGCATCGGCGTGGAAGAAGCCTTCGCCGAGGTAGAGCCTGTGCGGCCGGCTTTTCGAGTCGAGGCTGATCCAGAACTTCGAGCCGTGCGGTCCCAGTGAGTCCAGCCACCGCTTGTGCTCGGCGATTTTAGCCTCCCATTTCTTGAACTCCTGCCCGCGCGCCGGCGCATTCAGGGCCAGAGTCATACAGAGGCTGAAAATGACGGCTGCGAGAATTTTCATAGCTTAATTGGACATCCTTTCGTTCCAGGCGGTTACTTTGGGTAGCTTCGGTAGAGGGACCCACCCTTCGGCTGAGGCGAGCGCGCAGCTGTCGTACTGGACGTTGACGGTGCCTCTTATATCCAGCTCATAATCGGAGTCCTGGCTGTGGTTTTCCGCTATCAGGACCGCGCCGTAGATCTTTGCGTTACCGGTCGCCCTGATCTCGCCTTCTCCGCGCATGATGATCAAGCCGTTGAAGGTGAAGTCGCCGGATACGTGCAGCGCCCCGTCCAGGACGAGCACTCCGCGACCGTCGATGGTACCCGCGATCCTGACGTCGCCCGTGACATGCGTGATGCGGGGCTGGCCGGTTGTGCCCCAGTGTTCGTTTCCTCCGTAGGTAGCGCCGGGAAGGGTCTCGAGGGGATTGCGGCCCAGGTAATCTTCGGCATACTGCAAGACGCTCTTCTCCGGGGGCGCGCCGGCGCGGACGCTGTTGTTCGCTCCGGGACCGATGACGTTATCAAACTGCCCCACCGTCAGCCCTCCGTCCGCGGTCGTGTTGTTGGTGATCTCGGTCACCAAAGCCGGATCCGTCACCGCGATGGCGGGGACTGCGGGCGCCGCGTTGCACCGGTCATAGCCATTGATCATGAACGTGTCGCCGCTGAAGTTGGTTTCGACGTTCGGCGCCAGGGATCCGGGAAGGCTCATGGCGCCGAGGCCGAAGTTTCCCCGCTTGAGGTAGGCGGTGACGACTTTCTTGGCGCCATTGGGACCGAGGGCAGTCGCTGTCAGTATGGCCCGGGTGTCGCCGCCGGGACTGGCCGGATCGTTGATGGCTTCGACCGTGTAGGTGTGGTCGCCCTGGAAGGCAACGGAGCTCAAAAGCGTCGTCTTCGTCGTATAGGAGAAGACAGACCCCGGACCGATCTCTTCGAGGGCATGATGGATAGCCGCGTCGGCCGCCTGCAGCGTCGTGACCCCGGACTTCCAGTGGGCTGTGGTCTTGAGGTTAACGCCCGCAAACAGGAGCATGGCGCCCGTCAGGAGCGAGAGCGCGACCATCACGAACAGCGCCACTGTGAGCACGAAGCCACGCTGGCTCCGCAGTGTCCCAGTCTTCATCTTTCCCCTCGATCCGTGACAGAAATGCCGACCGCTGCTTTTCCTCGTTGATCCTCTACGAACAGAGAAAGCGAGAACTGTGCCAAGGCGGAAACGGTAAAGAGACCGAATGGTTATCTCCCGAGGCGCCGCGAGCGGCGGGTGCCGTGATTGTTCCATTTCTTTTCTCAATAACAAAAACTGTAATCGGCGGACCTCGGACGCTCGAGAAGAGCGCAGGCCGTGCAGAAATATACGCTTGGAAGGCGCAGCCCCAATGTGAAGATTGGACAGCCGAGAGCCCGGGTTGAGGCGGAGCGGCTTCTTTGCCATTGGCATCTTGGAAAGAAACGTTGTAAGGCGAAGAGGTGACATTTGCGAAAGGCGCTGAGAGTTATCCGGCGGCGGGAGCGAGCCGAGAAACGGGCGCGGGATTTTCGTGGGACGGGACGGGACCGGTTTTTTTTCTTGCCCTGCTCTTCTTTCTCAGTTTCACCGCCAGGATCATCCTCGCCCCCTTTCTTCCGACCATCGAAAAGGATCTGGGAATAAGCCATAGCGGGGCCGGGCTCTTTTTCTTTCTGGTCTCGGCGGGCTACTTCTTTGCGCTGCTCGGCTCGGGATTTGTCTCCTCGTTCCTGACGCACCGGCGCACCCTCAGCCTGTCCTGCGCCTTTGCCGGCCTGGCGCTGCTGGCGATCTCCTATGCGAGCAACCTCTGGTCCATCCGTCTCGGACTCATATTTCTGGGAGCGGCCACGGGCCTTTACATGCCCTCGGCCATTGCCACTATCACCGCGCTGATCGACTCGAGCCACTGGGGCAAGGCGCTCGCGATCCATGAGATCGCTCCCAACCTGGCGTTTATCTTCGTGCCGCTGATCGCGGAGCTTTTTCTTCGCTGGTCCTCCTGGCGCGCCGCTTTGGGGCTGCTCGGCGGCCTGTCCGTGATCGTCGCCGTCCTGTTCGCCCTAAGGGGGAGGGGCGGAGAATTCGCCGGTGAGTCTCCCGCCTCCGGCTCCTTCAAAGCGCTCCTCGGCGAGCCCTCGGTCCGGCTGATGGCGACGCTGTTCGGTCTCGGGGTGAGCTCGACGCTCGGCATCTTCAGCATGCTGCCGCTCTATCTCGTGAGCGAGCGGCAGATGGAGCAGAGCTGGGTCAATACGCTCATCGCCCTTTCCCGGGTTTCCGGGCCGTTCATGGTCCTTGGGGCGGGCTGGGCCTCGGACCGGCTGGGGCCGGAGCGCACCATCGCCGGGACCTTCGTTCTGACCGGAGTCGCGACGCTCGCCCTGGGACTGCTGCCGAGCCCCTGGATCCTTCTCTTCATCTTTGTGCAGCCGGCTCTGGCCGTGTGCTTTTTTCCGGCCGGCTTTGCCGCCCTTGCCGCGATCGCCCCGGCGGGCTCGCGCAACGTGGTGGTCTCCTTTACGGTTCCCTTCGGCTTTCTTCTGGGCGGGGGGGCGGTCCCGGCGTTGATCGGGGTCATGGGAGATGCCGGTTCTTTTGCTTCGGGTTTCTCTCTGGTGGGTTTTCTGATTCTTATAGGCGGGGTATTGGCCTTCGCTCTGAGACTGCCCTACCGAGGCCGTGAGAAATTCACTCCATGAGAGTCGGCCTCCCTGTGGCATATTTTGTCGAGTTGGGCTAGCTTAGCTGCCGAAAAACGTCCGGGAGAAATCTATGGCCTTCAACGATTTGCGGGAATTCATCCAGGGGGCGAGGGGGCTCGACGACGTGAAGGAGATCCACGGCGCCGGCTGGGATCTGGAGATCGGCGCGCTCGTGGAGATCTTTTCCTTCCGGGAGAATTTTCCGCTCCTGCTCTTCGACCGCATCCCCGGCTACCCCGCCTCCTACCGCATCGCCGCCAATCTCATCAACCATCCGCGCCGCAGCGCGCTCGCCGCAGGGCTGGATCCCCGGCTCTCCAAGCGCGAGCTGGTCTGGCGGTGGAAGGATCTTCTGGGCAAGCTCCAACCCATCCCTCCTCGAATCGTGAAAGAGGGGCCGCTCTTTGAGAACGCGCGCGATGAGAAGTCCCTCGACATGACGATCTTTCCCACGCCGCGCTGGCATGAGCTCGACGGCGGCCGCTACCTCGGCACCGCCTGCTGCGTGATCACCGCAGAGCCGGACAACAGACGCTCGGCCTGCACGTTTCGCCGGGCCATCACGCGCGCATCATGCGCGAGAAATACTGGGAGCAGGGCAAGCCGTGTCCGGTGGCGGTCACCTTCGGTCAGGACCCGCTCTTGTGGCTGACCGCGGGAATCTCGGTTCCCTACGGCGTCTCGGAGTTCGACTACGCCGGGGGGTTGCGCAAGAGTCCGGTGGACGTCATCCGCGGGCCGGTCACCGGGCTGCCGATACCGGCCGGGGCGGAGATCGCCATCGAGGGGGAGGTGCCCCCGCCCAAGGAAGAGAGCCGGGTGGAAGGGCCTTTCGGCGAATGGCCGGGCTACTATGCCCACGGCGCCAGGGCCGAGCCGGTGATCCGGGTCAAGGCG
>JACPDC010000320.1 GCA_016184235.1 Deltaproteobacteria bacterium
CTTTACTTTCGATGCCTTCGATAACGCCGTCTCCGGCGGTCGCATTGACGATCAGGCCCCGGCCCAGCCTCTTTACCGCCTGATGGTGCGTAGTGTTCACTTCGAGCTCTTCCCGGCCGACGATCCGCTTGAGCTTGGTGCCCGCGTGAATGGTTATCTTATGGCCGCCTGTATCCTTCAGCGCCCCTTGCTGATGTTCAGCCGCAGCCGGGATTTGGCGCGCGATGTCCTGATAGAGAGAGCCCCCGAGAACGACATTGATGGCCTGGGCCCCGCCGCAGACGCCGAGCAGCGGGAGGTCTCTCTCCAGGGCGAGCGAGATCAGCTCCAGCTCGAACCGGGTCCGCTCCTCTTTCACCTGCCCCAGCGCTTCGGTCGGCTCTTCGCCGTAGAGCCTTGGATGGATGTCGAAATTTCCTCCGCTGACCAGAATGCCGTCCACGGAGTCGGCGATTCGGCGCAGCGCCGCTCCGGAGGCGCCGATCGGGAGAATCAACGGGACGCCTCCCGCCTCCTGAACGGCCCGGGTGTAACGTTCCTGGAGAACCAGCAACGGCTCCGCCCGGTTTCCGGAGACGCCCGGCCGGCTCGCCGCCGTATCCGGGGTGATGCCGATCAGCGGCGCCTCATTCCGAGACTGTTTTTTGATTTTTCGCTTCTTCATAGATCGCCCGATAGACGCGATGATTGCGCAGCACCAGTTTGACATACACGCGGGTTTCCCGGTACGGGATCTGCTCAATGAACTCGTCCTCATCCTCCGCTACGATCCGCTTCTCCCAACGCGCGACAGCAGCTTCTCCCGCGTTATAAGCCGCGATCGCTTTCACCGGACTATCGCCGTAGCGCTGCAGGAGCTCTTTCAGGTGGTGTATGCCGAGCGTCAGGTTGGTCTCCGGGTCGTAGAGCTTCGGCGCTCCGGGCGAGGGGAGTCCGAGCCGGGCAGCCGTCCGGGCCGCGGTGGAGGAAAGAAGCTGCATAAGCCCGTAGGCCGACGCCGGCGAGAGCGCCTTGGGGTCAAAAACGCTTTCCTGGCGGATCAGGGCCAGCACCAGATAGGGATCCAGGCCCCTCTCGCGGGCGATTCTTTGAATCGTTTCCCAAAAGGCCAGGGGAAAGCGGTGGCGGGCGAGATCGTCGGAGACCAGCGGAATCTGGCTCGCCAGGGCGACGCTGCGGCCATAGGCCCCGTTGCGCGCGTACTCGCGCATCAGCAGGAGCTTGGCGGGCAGGCTGTCCTGGGCCGAGTTGCGAATCTCATCCAGCTCGACGACCGCCAGGGGATGGAGAGAGATGCGCGACAGCTCTTGAGCGCGGGAGAAGTGAAACTGGCGCTCCGGATCGAGAGAGACGGCGGCCGCCGCCGCGGGATCAGGCTGCGCCGCTCTTTTCGTCTCCACGGCGGCGCCCATTTTCTCGAGCCGCTGCCGGGCCGGTCCCTTATAGTAGCTCTCCTCCCGGCTGTTGAGAATCCTGAGGAAGATCTGCCTGGCGTCCTCGGTGCGCCCGCTCTTTTGGGCCGCGCGGGCCTGCCAGTAAAGGGCGGGGGTTTGATACGGACCGCCCTCCTTTCCGGCCGCCAGACGGCGGAAGGCCCTGTGGGCCTGCTCGTAGCTCCCCTGCAGATAATACGCCCACGCCAGTCTCCACCGCGCCTCGTCGCGCAGGGGGCTCTCGGGGAATCTCCGGGAAAATTCCCGATACAGGCGCACGGCGTCCCCCGGTTTGCCCAGGGATTCGTAGATCCGCGCCGATGCCACGTGGGCCCGATCGTTGAAGGGGCCGTCGGGATAGCGCTCCAGCAACTGCTTAAAATAATCGAGCGCCTTGACGTTTTCATCGCGGTTCCAGTAGATCTCGGCCAGGCGATAGTGGGCGGCGGGCGCCTCCGGGCTCTGCGGATATTTCTCTACGATCTCGCTCAAGGGAGATATGGCCTCTTCCCGCTTTCGCGCCTCCCGAAAAATATCGGCCAGGCCCAGGAGAAAGCGCGGGCGAAGCGGACCTTTGGAAACCAGGGCGAGGAGCTGGCGGTAAATCTTTTCCGCCTCCGCATAGTCTCTCTCGCGCGCCAGCAGCTCTGCTTCTCCCAACAAAGGCTCGACCCTGGTCAAGGCAAACCGCTCGGGCTGTTGCGTTCTCAGCCTGCCCGCCTCTTTGCGGGCCTTGGCCGCCCAAGAGGAGAGGGGCGAAACGCGGCGCAGCTCCTGGTAGACGGAGTAAGCCTGCTCAGGCTCTCCCAGCAGCTCATGGAGTTGGCCGAGGAGATAGAAGGTCTCGTCGGAGATCTCCCTCTTGATCTTGAGGGTTCGAAGGGCGCGGAGCCGGGCTGCGGCCTCCTGGGTGTTTCCCTCCGCCAGCGACAGTCTTGCCAGCTCCAGGCCGGCCTGCGCGGACCAGACGCTCAGGGGAAACGCCTGCTTGAGCCGCAGGAAGTGTTGGCGGCTCTCCTCCGGCCGCCCGCGTGAAGAGGAGAGGACGCCGAGGAAGTAGAGGCTGTAATCTTCGAGGACGAAATTGCCGCCCAGGGTCTTGCGAAAATGTTCTTCGGCCTCCGCGAGGCTCCCCGCGGAGAATAGGGCATAGCCCTTGGAAAAAGCCTCGCGCCGTTCTTGATCCTGAGCGTCAAGTTGAGAGGGTAGAGCAATGCGGACGAGGAGCAAAAGGAGCGAGAGTTTTTTCATCCCCAGTTAAAACAATATTTATTATCGCACATCAGCGGAGAAACTGTCAAAGTAGTTGCAGGGCCGATTGGCAGTCTGCTAGACAAGAGGCAAGCTCATTGAAGAAGCAAAAGGAGGATCTCTCTTGAAAATCGAGGGCAGCTATACTTTCAAAGCGCCGAGACAAAGGGTCTGGGACGTGCTGTTGGATCCGAAAATCATCGCGCAGTGCATGCCGGGATGCGAAGGGCTCACGGAGCTTGCCCCGGATCGGTATGAGGCGACCATGAAGGTCGGGATCGCGGCCGTGAAGGGCAGCTATAAAGGAAAGGTCTCTATCAAGGATAGGGCAGCGCCGTCCCATTATGTGCTGAGCGGCGAAGGGTCGGGCGGGCCGGGCTTCATGCAAGGCGACATGACCGTTGATCTGGAGGAGCAGGGCGCGCAAACCATAGTCAAGTACAGCACCGACGCCAAGGTAGGGGGATTGATCGCCGGCGTGGGACAGAGGATGCTCGGCGGCATCGCCAAGATGATGGTCGATCAGTTTTTCAAGAAGATGGAGAGCTTTGTTTGACGAGGCTGGAGCGGGGATCGACAGGAACGCGGTTGATCCGCACCTCATAGTGCAGGTGAGGGCTGGTGCTCTTCCCCGTGTTCCCGGTCTCCGCGACCTGCTGGCCCCGACGGACCCGGTCTCCCTTCTTCACCAGCGTCTTGGAGAGATGCGAATATTGTGTCGTGATCCCCTGGCCGTGGTTCACGATCACCGTCAGACCGTTTCCGTTCATGACCCCCGTGGCGTCCACAACGCCGTCCCCGGTCGCCCGCACCGGCGTCCCTATCGGATTCGGGATGTCCAGGCCGGAATGAAACTCGGGCTTTGCAGTCCACGGGGAGAGACGCGTCCCCACTCCGGAGGTGATGCGGCCGCCCAGGGGCATGACGGTGGGGACCGAGGCGATTAATTTCTCCAGCTCGCCCTGCAGCGCGGACAGGCTCTTCTCCAGCTCGGCTATCGCCAGCCGGCCGTTAAACGAAGCCCTGCTCTGAGGCGGGAGCGAGCTCTTGATGCCCTGCTCGAGCCCCTTCCAGTCGGCCAGCAGCAGCTGGAGATTTTGTGTCTGCTCCTGCAGGACCGAGAGCTGCTCGCGCTGGGCCATGGCCTCCATGCGCAGCTCCGTGACCCCCTTTTTTTGCATTTTCATCCACAGGTAGTCGCCGCCCAGCCAGGCGCCGGCCGCCAGCACGACAACCCCTGCCGCAGCCAGGTGGCGGAGCGATTTTTGCGATAAGACGAGGCGGCGCATGTGCGTTCCGCGCCACGGGAAGATCAGGATCGAGTAGCTCTTATTCATGACGGGGAAATCTCAGGAGCTTTTCTGCATGGCCCGGATCTCGTCGTTCTTCATCTTGCAGCGGCCGTCGAAGACCACGCCTTCTTCCAGCACCAGGACCGGGGTTACGATGTCGCCGAAGATGCGCGCGCTGCCGCGCAGCTCGACCCTTTCGCGCGCGCTGATGTTGCCGGTGACCTGGCCGCTGACGATGGCGACGCCGACCTGCACCTCCGCCTCCGCTTGCCCGGTTTCTCCGACCAGGAGGGTGTCGGAGGAAAAGATCTCACCGCGGAATTTGCCGTTGAGGACAAGGGTGCCGGCGAAAGTGAGACGCCCTTCAAGTTCACATCCCTGGTCGATGACGGACGTTGAAGCGTGGTCAGGGGTTGAGTTGTTCCCTCTCCAGCGCCACATGAGATTAGCTCCCTGTTGTAATCAGTCTTTGAAGCTAAGCCTGTCTCTTGGCGACAACCTGTTTCGGGTCCAGCAGCGAAGGCCCGCTGCGGCGCTCCGGGGCTATCTCGGCCCGTTGAATCTTGATCACGTTGCCGTTGAAGAAGCCTCCCTTGGAGATGACCAGCGAATCCGTCTCGATGTTGCCGGCTACCCGGCCGGTGGAGGTGATTTCCACGTTTCCCGTGGCGACCATGTTCCCTTCGTAGCGCCCCATGATCAGGGCGTCCGCGGTGTGAACATCGGCCCGAACCACCCCCTTCTCCCCGATCACCAGCTTGCCGTCCACGTTGATCTCGCCCGCCACCTCACATTCGATCTGAATAGATTCCGCAATATTGAATTTTCCTTCCAGACGCGCGCTCTCGCCCATGACGGTCAACAGGGGGCCGTTCCGTCCCGTACTCACGGCTTCTTTTTTGCCGAACATAGCTACCCTCCTTGGTTATTTAAGGTCTCGTATGTATGAATCGACCAGGATCTGTCCGAGACAAAGACCGCCGGATACTATCCCGACTGCTTGCGGCTTGTCAATAATAATTTGATAGAACATTCATTCAACCCTGAGCTTGTCGAAGGGTTTGACTTATCAGCTGCTTAGAAGTTACTTAGAAAGCAACATGAAACCCGCCGTGAGCGTCGTCATCCCGACCTGCAACCGCTGGCCGATGGTCCGCGAGGCCATCGATTCCGTTCTTGCCCAGAGTTTCGCAATCGGGGCGTTCGGTATTCCAGCGGCGAGTATCTCGCCTTCCTCGATTCGGACGATCTCTGGCTGGCGAAAAAGCTTGCGGCCCAGGCGGCCTTCATGGAGGCGCGGCCGGATGCGCAGATCTGCCAAACAGAGGAGATCTGGGTCCGAAATGGACGACGGGTGAACCCGAAACTTCGCCATCGC